>WRGT01000062.1 GCA_009787025.1 Spirochaetota bacterium | reverse complement strand
TAAAGACCTAAATGCTATTGAAATATTCGTGTTAATTCGTATAATTCGATGTTAAAAATCCTTAAGTTTATGATGTTGGCTCTGACCCCATATTTAAAATTTTCCTTAAGTTTATGATATTTGATGCTGGCTCTGACCCCTTGTATGTACATTGTATTTGTACGAAGTACGAAACTATTTTCTTCTTATTTTCCTTAAGTTTATGATGTTATATCAGACAGCCTCCTGCGGCAAATACCTCTAAATTACTTGACATTAATTTACAGTATATGTGAGTTTATCTATATTTTATACGGATATTTTATATGAAGAAAGATTTTGGATATAGAGAGATTCCTTATAACTATACGTCATTCTCAGACAAAGAGATTATTCTTAAATACTTTGACGAAGAGACATGGAGATTGTTAGATGAACTCAGACACCGCAGAATAACAGGAAAAAGTGCAAAATCTATCTTTGAGATTATTGGCGATATTTTCATTATTGACAGGAATCCCTATATATTTAACGATCTTCTAAACAACGTAAAGAAGCAGAAGAGATTAAAAAAACTCCATCAGATACGCTTTGAATCTATTATCAGTAAAACAACAAATGAGCGAATACCTGAATTAGTAAAAAAATTAGAAAGAGTTGATAAAAAATTTTTTAATAAATTCAAAACTGAGAAAAAAAAGAGAAAAAAAATATTTCATACCTTAAATTCTATAACATCCAAAGAAAATATACATTTTAGCGCATATCATAAGGTTGCCCATGTTACAGATGCAACCGATTGGCGAGTTGAGTATCCTGAGGTTATTGTATATCCCGAATCGATAACAGAAATATCAAGATTGATAAAAGCTGCTGTTGTTCTTGATTTAAAGATTATACCGCGTGGCGGCGGGACAGGGCTTACCGGCGGAGCCATCCCTGTATATCCCGACACAATGATTATTAATACCGAAAAGATGAATGGCATAAAAGAGATAGAGTTTATATTGGTTAACGGCAAAAATATACCGATTGTTGAAGTTGAAGCAGGAGCTATTACAGAGACCGTAACACATTTCTGTAAGGAGAGAGGTTATATATTTGCAACAGATCCGACATCTTCATGGGCATCAACAATCGGTGGGAATATTGCCGAAAATGCAGGCGGTAAAAAGGGGTTAATCTGGGGGACTGCTGTTGATAATATATATTCGTTTAAAATTATCAATGCGCTTGGTCATATACTTGAAGTCAGAAGAAGGGAACACCCTCACAGAAAAATCGAACCGGAGGATACGGTTGTATTTGATGTTTATTCAACGCCGAAAAAGAAAAACGAAAAGTTATTAAAGACTATCACATTAAGCGGATTAGATATAAGGAAACAGGGTGTTGGAAAGGATATTACAAATAAAGCGTTAAAGGGTCTGCCCGGAATTCAGAAAGAGGGGTGTGACGGAGTTATTGTCTCAGCTAAGTTTGTATTATATAAGCCGTTTACTCACTGCCGGACAATCTGTCTTGAATTTTTCGGCACTAACATGATTAATGCATCCAAGACTATAGTAAAAATCAGAGAAACATTCAATTCCGACAAAGATGTATATCTTACAGCCTTAGAGCACTTTGATGGGAAATATGTCGGAGCAATAGCTTATAGAAATAAATCTAACAGGATTGAGTTCCCTAAGGCTGTGCTTTTAATAGACATAGAAAGCGATGATATTGATAAACTCAAAGAGGCTTCGGAAAAAATTCTTGATATAGTAAAACCCTATAACACCGAGGGATTTGCAGCTGATTCCGAAGAGAAGAGGGAATTATTCTGGAAAGACAGAAAAAATCTGTCGGCTATTGCGCGGCATACAAATGCTTTTAAGTTGAATGAAGATATTGTCATCCCGGTTGAGGCTCTCCCGCAGTTTTCTGATTTTATTGACAGACTGAATATTCAGAAAGAGTTAGAGAATAATTGTTCTATAATAGATGATGTAACCGAATATTTTAAAACTCTTAAAGATAATAGGGATGTTTTTCTGCAATCCAAAATAGAATTATTTATACGGCACGTTAGAGATATAAAAGATAAACAGATTGAATATATTAATAATATTGAGAAACCTGTAACTGCTTGTAATTTTATTCAAGATAAAAATGACAGCTCAATGTATCTCTTTGAACTTCTGCGTGACGGAGGATTAGAATATTCAATTTCCGATATTGTGATAGACAGGTTTAGAAAGAATTTCCATGGTTATAATGAAATAATAAATTCATTTGATGAAATAGTAAATTTCAGGCTTAGCAGAAAACTCATCATAGCAACTCACATGCATGCAGGTGATGGAAATATTCATGTTAATATACCTGTCCATTCCAATGACTACAGGATGATGCAGGATGCCGATGAGATAGCTGAGATTATTATGAAAGAGACTGTTAATAAATTTAACGGCGTTATCTCAGGCGAACACGGCATAGGACTTACTAAGCTTAAATTTTTAGATAAAGATATACTGGATGATTTCGCTGAGTATAAAAAAGAGGTTGATCCTAAAGAGCTTTTTAATCCCGGAAAATTAAAGCATGATTTTCCTCACAATTTTGTTTATACGCCTTCACTTAATCTCCTTGAACTTGAAGCATTTATTCTTGAGGTGGCAGATATGGAGGACCTTACAAAGTCCATAGCCTCATGTTTAAGATGCGGAAAATGTAAAGATGTATGCAATACGCATGTTCCAAGTTGTACAATGTTTTACAGTCCCAGAAATAAGATATTGGCTGTTACCCTTATAACAGAGGCTGTACTCTATGAAGCTCAGACTACAAATAATCTAACCTTTAGAAATTTTAGAATGCTGCGCGATGTTTCGGATCACTGTACAATGTGTCACAACTGTAATAACCCGTGTCCTGTGAGTATAGATTTTGCTTCGGTATCTCTGGCAATCAGAAGCCTGCTTCATGACAGGAAAAGGGCTGAACCTAAGCTTATTACAAGTTTTGTCCTTTTTTATCTTAAAAGGAAAGGCTACTATACAAATAAGCTGTTTAGATTACTTTTATTGAGGTTTGGTTATTCAATGCAGAGATTTGCATATATTGTCAATAAACCTATTAATAAGGTGTCGGAGAAAGTTATACCTAAAATTAACGGTATGCTACAGGCGCGGTTTCCAAAAGCAGGTTCAACCTCTTTAAGAGAGCGTCTTGGATTAAAAGGGGTAAATATCTTTTTTGCATTTCAGAATCCCGATAAGGAGATAATTAAAAGCGTAGTTTATTTTCCCGGGTGCGGTTCCGAGAGGATGTTTCCCGAAATAAGTTTTGCAGCAATAGCCCTGTTATATGCTGCAGGTGTCAGAGTAGTAATTCCGCCCGAATATCTCTGCTGCGGCTATCCCCTGCTTGCAAATGGTAAAAAGAAAGAGGCAGAGACAAAAAGTTATGAAAACAGGGTTTTATTTCACAGGATGGCAGATATAATAAACTATATGGGTATTGAAGATGTTATTGTATCATGCGGCACATGTTATGAAATGCTTGATAAGTATAAAATAGAGAATATATTCCCCAGATCAAGGATTATCGATATAAATGAGTTTATTGCGCAGGAGGATCTGTATAAAAAAATTCAAAGAGAGACTATATATTATCATGATCCATGCCATTCTCCGCTTAAATCTATAGGCGTTGATAGAACATTTAATACAATATTAGGGAATAAACCTATAGTAACATCAAATTGCTGCGGAGAAGGAGGAACAATGTCACTTTCGGCTCCATTTATATCTAATTCGCTAAGGGATAGAAAAGCTTCTAATATATCATCATTGCTAAAAAAACAGGATGATATTACTGTAATTACAACATGTCCCAGTTGTGTTCAGGGACTTTCTAAGATAAACAGTAAAAATTCGGTAAAAGGGAAGTCAATGGCTGTTTACCTTGCTGAAATTTTCCTTGGACGAGGCTGGAAGAAGGATTTTATATCAAACGTAACTAAAAAAAATGGTATTGAAAGAATTATACTTTAAAAAAAAGATATAGATGTCGAAATTAATCAGTAGTATACTTATAAGAGGGAACAAAATGAAACGGTTCTTAACATCTTTTTTTGTTATTATCCCAATAGTCCTTTTCTCTCAGGATAAAAGTTCTGAAGTTAAATTGGATATTAAAAAGAAACCGGTCCTATCACTTTCGTCAAAGGTGTTTAAAGTAAAAAATATAAATTTTGCAAGATTTCAATATGATATTGCAGGAGAATATCTTGAAACATCCTTCCAAATTGAAAATTTAACAAATACTCCAATAGAATTATATGCATTTGTTGTTGCCACTTATGAAAAAGAGTATATTCCGAAATCCAGCTTTGAAAGTCCTGATCTTGAAGATAAAATTTTGATAAAAAATATTAAAGCATATCCTGATGATTTGACAAATTTTGAATATACCGAAACTGATGAGAAGGGCGTTTCGCAAAAGGTTTATCAAAAATATCCCAAAAATATAAAAGCCGGTATGGATCAGGATACGGGCAAACCGTATGTTATCAATGATATGATGATTTTTAGGGCAAGACACTTTAGCAAGTATGTAAAAAACTACTATTTCTTTAATACAATAACAGTACTACTCTTTGATGCAGATGATGAAAAGTTAGTTTTTAGTCAAAATTATATTGTACGACCAATTAAAAGATAAATAACTTCCTGCTTTGTAGAAAATCCAAGAGGAGATAGAATATATATTTTTTGACTTATTCATTTCCTAAATATCTATTAACTGTAAAAAATAATTGACTCAACATGGCAATAAATAGTAATCTTTATTAATAATGTTTTTTTGTTTTTATTTAAATAATGAATATTTTGGAGTAATGTTATGAAATATAGTATGGTCAAGCAGTTTTCCAATTTTGCTATTGATAATGCATACAGTTTTGTTTTTAAAATAGTAGATTTCGGTAAAATTTTAAATTTATTATTTTGGGGATTTGTAGAGATCTGGTCGGCTTTTTTCGGGATTTTTTATAATGTATTCATGTATATCTATTATCTATTTCTTTTTATGATAGATAGAGGATCAGAGTCAACCGGTTCAACAATTATAGGGTTGAAAAAATCGCAAAAAGTATCAAAAATTCCCAGTGTACAATACGAGCCAACACCGTCTGTTGTACAATCAATGTATAAGAGAAAGACCGTAGCGGCTTCTAATGTGGGAACGCCTGCAGCTACTCCTGTAACGCCTGCAGCTAATAAAACTACTGTAGAAATTGTACCTCCGGGTACATCTCCCAGTAAGCTTACTTCGTTAAAAACTCCTCCTTCAGGGAAGGGCGCAAAAAAATCATTTTTTAAGACAGTTGGCGAGTTTATAGCCGAATATGCAACTGCAGTTAAAAACATAATAGTGCAGCCTTTTAAACTGGTGGGCGGACTTTTTGCTAAGAAATTACAGCCTGTTAAGGAAGGTGAAGCAAAGAATGTTGAATCTAAAGGGACCAGCCTTATAGATCAATATATGAAAGAGTATGAAAAACAGAAAAAAAGATAGTAATATCAGTGCTTAAAAGCCCTTTCGCCTGTAAACATCATTGTTACCTTAGGGTTTGCTTCATTGCAGGCTTGGATAGATTCAAAATCCCTTATAGATCCTCCGGGTTGCAATATTGCGGAAATCCCATGTTCAATAATAATATCAACACCATCTCTGAATGGGAAAAAGGCATCTGATATTGCTACAGCCCCTTTAAGTCCGCCCTTTGCTGCAGCGGTCTCTTCATCAATCATATTTTTATCGGATATATTTCTCTCCCCTTTTTGAATTGACAGTGTTAGTTCTTTATATGAAATTCCATACCTGTCATAGCATACAAGATCGGCATATTTTGTGCAGGCTTTATATATTGCTATTTCAGCAACGCCTACTCTGTCCTGTTCTCCCGTACCAATCCCTACGGTTACTCCGTCTTTTACATATAAAACAGAGTTTGATGTAACGCCCTGCTCAACATACCAGCCGAATAGCATATCATCAAATTCTCTATCTGTGGGTTTTCTTTCAATGGAATACTTTTCCCCTTTATATTCGGTCTCAGCGGGGAGCAGATCATCTTTTGATCTTATCTTAGTAGTTGAAGATTGCTGAACAATTATCCCTCCGTCAATCAGAGATTTAAAATCAGGGAAAACAGCATTGCGGAAATCTGCAAGGCGGTCAATTCTTGGTATTTTTACAATTCGTAAATTTTTTTTATTCTTTAATATATTAATGGCTTCGCCGTCATACTCGGGGGCAACAACTACCTCAAGATAGTAATTGTTAATCAATTCGGCTGTTGCCTTATCGCATACTTTGTTTAAAGCTAAGCATCCGCCAAATGCTGCAATCCTGTCTGCTCTATAGGCTTTATTAAATGCTTCTGCAATTGTAGGCGCATATGCAACACCGCACGGATTATTATGCTTCACAATAACAGCCGCTGTTTTATCCATAAGGTATTTTAATATATTAAGGCTATTGTCAATATCGGTGAGATTGATTTTGCCGGGATGTTTTCCAAACTGGATAAGCATATTCTCGTCAATACCGCTTACAAGAGAGTTGCCATGTCCTATAAATTCACACCCGGCAAGGAGAAGATTTCCATTAACGAGTTCATACATCGCTGCCTCCTGGCTTGGATTTTCTCCATATCTTAAACCCCGTTCAACCTGTACGCCGTCATCATTGATCTTCCAGATTTTTTTTCTATAATGTAATTTCTGATCGCCGAAAGTTATTGTCATTTCATTCGGGAAATTATCGTCGAGTATTGTACTATAGGTTTTTTTTATATCTTTCATCAATTATTCCTTAATTATTCAATGACTGTTGAGCCGTCCATAATTATTATATCAATAATATATTCATTCCTTTTTGTACTAAGAGGCGTATAGCCCATAAATTGTCCTTTAAATTCAAATTTAGAATCTATGCTAAGGAGGTCCACCATATCTTTGTTTTCAATAAATACAAAAAAAATAAAATTTTGACTATAAGCGGTAGAATCCGATGATTCTATTTTGATTCTATACTTTTTTTTATATCTTTGATTTGGCGTTATCTCTATTATCTTTCCTCTTCCAATAACAACCTTATTTGTTATATTTTCAAGAAACTCATCTCTCTGAATTACCTGTTTTTTATTAAACTCTTTAAAAAAATTATTATCAAAGACAATATCAGCCTCTTGAGCAGGCAGATTAGAGCTGATCAAAGCAACAATCAATGTATTTAATATTTTATATCTAAATTTATTATTCTTTTTTTCTTGAATCTTCAAAGTATATGTCATAAGTTTTTTTGTCTCTTAATACGGTAATATTATTGATTATTCTTTCAGCTAATCTATATTTTTCAATAAAATTTTCAAGAGATGAAATTCTGTTGTTATTTATTGCAACAATTACATCTCCCTCCATGATTTCCTTATATGGACCCCTTGGAGAAATAGAAGTAACTACAATATGCCTGTTAGAGGCATCCTCATCAATCTCTAAACCATAAGATTGAAACAGTTGTTCTAATTCACCTTGAATCTTGACATACTCATCTTTTTCTCTTAAGATAAGTTTAAAATCTATAATCTTTCCATTTCGCGATACTTGAATAATTATCTTTGAACCGACACTTTTACTGCCGACAACTTTTATCAATCTGCCAAGGCTGTCTATTTTTTCATCATCAATTTTTTTTACTATATCGTTCTGTTTAATTCCTGCAGCTTCAGCAGGAGAATTATGTATAACAGAGAGAATCTCAACGCTTTTAATATCATCGCTTTGATGGATGTTTTTATCTCTTGCTATAAAACCAATCCATCCCCTTTTTACCCTGCCATAAGCAGTTAAGTCAAAGCATACCTGTTTTACAATATTTGACGGTATTGCAAAGCTTATACCCTGGTATCCGCCTGAAACCGATCTAATAGCAGTATTCATCCCTACCATTTCGCCTTTGAGATTTATAAGAGGTCCGCCTGAATTTCCCGGATTTATCGGTACATCTGTTTGAATAAAATCTTCTATATCGGTAAACCCAATATTGTCTCTCCCTTTTGATGAAACAATCCCTGCTGTTATCGATTGTTTTAATCCATAAGGGTTGCCTATTGCTAAAACCCATTCCCCTTCATTAAGAATATTTGAATCAGCAAGCTTTATAGGTACAAAATTTTCTTCTCCATTATCACTGATTTTTAATACTGCTATATCCGTTTTATAATCTGCAACATAATATTTTCCATTCTTAAAAAGTTGAAATTCATCATAAGCGCCGTCGTTGTAAATTGCTTTAAACTGATCTCCGTTCTTTACAACATGATAGTTCGTAACAATATATCCGCTCTTTGCTATTATAGTTCCGGTTCCGTATGCAATTTGATTGAGTTTAACTACGCCGTCTAACTTCTCTTTTTTAAAGGCAATTATTTTAACAACTGACGGTTTTGCCGCAGCTGCCGCATTAATAAAATAGCTGTTAAAGTTAACCGTATCAGCAGGAACTTCAATTGTAATTAAGGTTATCGAAAAAATAAGAGGGAGTATTTTCATTTTCGTTCCACAACAATATCAAAATAACTACTCTCTTTTGTAATATCATATTTTTTCAGGTCAATAAAATTTCCTGTCGGTTTGTTTTTATAATTCCCGTCTATTTTTTCAATACCGGCTAATAAAGAATAAATCCCAACTGCAACGCCTTCCGCTATTTTATCCTGTTTATAAAGGAGTGCTTCTCTGTCCCATTTTCTGTCTAAATATCCTAATTCTATATATGCGCTTATTGCATTAATAAGCATAGGTATAGACCATGTGGATATATATGGCTTGCCAGGAATTTTGTCCTTATGACTGATTCCTGCTTTATTTAATGATAAGAGAATATATTTTATGATTTCATAAGTAGCAAAGTAGTTGTCGCCTCCAAAATCTTTAAAGCTTGTACCCCGTCTATATTCCTCATATACCGATTGTTCTCTTTCCCAAAAATCTCCCTCTTCCTTAAATGTTTTGTAATCCGATGAATATTTTGAATTTGCAGGATGTTTCTCCGCAATGAGATTCCACTTAGGCTGATCGCTATAGCGCCATGTAACCATATTATACTTATATCCTTTAAAATCATCCGTATCAATACTATAATCTTTCTTCATTCCATAAGATGTAAAATAGTAAGATACGTCTTTAAAAAATACAAACTTGAGAGAAGTGTTTTTCAATTCTCTAAACCATGAACGGAGAATATTATTATCATTAAGATTTTTTGATGTTTTTCCTGATTGAAGCATTAAGAAGCCGTTTTTTAATACATTGTAAGGCGGAACTATTATGCCGTTCATTCCTTTATAATCAGGCGGAGCTGATCGCGCAAGGTGCAGAGATACGACTAAATGAGGTTTGTATTTATTTATTTTTGATATACGCCCCATTTGCATTTTCCCTTTAGGATTTGGGAAATCATATAATCTGTAATCTGCATTCGGATCATCTATATCTTGAATAGTATCAGCAGGAATTGCTTCTCCTCTGCTTAAAATTGTCTCTATATATATTTTTTTAATATTGCCGTTAGTATATTTAGTCAAAATTTTTTTGAATTTTTCAAAATCGCCGTCTCTGGAGCAATTTGACAGCAGGTCGATAACCTTTGCAGATATACTATAAACTATTTTGTGTTCGTGAATATCTTTATAACTCGCGCCTTCTGCATAGTAATCAAGATATTTTTCTGATATTATATCAAACCTGTCTCCATGCTTTTTTTTGTCTTTAATAAAGACACCGCCATGACCGGGATCAATTACAACTTTAAATAGAGGAAATTCATCCTTTACAATATTTTTATCAGGGAGAAATGCTAAAAAAATCATAATAAATAATACAAATATCCATTTTTTTAACATCTTCAAAGTGCGATTCATTGTTCAAAACCTAAAGTAGTTTTCTTTTAGTAATTTTAATTTATTTTTTCATAAAGAATTATTGTCTTATTCTCTGTGACCTTCGTGGTTAGTTGCAAAAAAAAGCAAGGCATACTGCAGTATGCCTTGCCGAGCAACAAAATTTTATAATACTAAAGAGGTAAAATATCATGAAAATTTATTTTTTTACATCTTCGTAAATTCGATTTTTGTTATCAGCTTTATCCTTTTTATATTTTTCTTTAATGTCTTTAACCTTTAAGCCGTTATTTTTCCCTTCACTTTCATCAGAGTATGCTACAGCTTCAAGGATTCGTATAGCATATGCCTTTGCAACCCTATAGTGATATATGGACTTCTCATAATTTTTTTCATTATACTCATTTTCTGCATCACCCAATTGTCCATAGGATATTCTTAACTTCGCCTGATTATCAATAAGCTCCTTAGACCTATTTTGATCTGATCTTGTTTTTGGATCCATGTGAATTGCAACAATCTGTTTATGACATTCATCAAGGATTGTTATAGTATCCTTATTGTACTGTTCTGCCATTTTTTTCATAAGATCTGAAATAGACTGTTTATTCTTTTCGAACCAAAATCTGGACATGATTACATCTCTTTTGTAATAAAATTCAACTCCTTTCTTGTACTCTTCATATATCTTATCGTAGTCGCTCTTCCATCCGCCTTGATCAAAATTGGATATTATTACATTCAAAAGATATATCAGATCAAGATTCTTTTTTAACAGTTTGTCGGATATATCCTGAGCATGAAATTTAGCCAGATAAGAATCATCAGGCTTGTCAGCTTGATCAAAATTCTCATTAGGCTTATCTCCATGGTCTTTGTTATCCTGAGAAACAGCCGAAAGACTGAATAGCAACATTAAAGATACAAAAGTTAAAAAAAGTTTTTTGACATAATTCATGGTTTTTATCTCCTTATTAAAGTAACAAAATTTAAGCATCCATACTTAAAATATAATAGCGTATTTTAACCCTATGTTTATATTAAACTACCTATTGAATATAGACAACTTTTTTTTTATTTTTTATAAAGAATTATATATATGTTATTGATAAAAATGCCTATTATGTCACTTTTGAGTAAAAAGTTGTCAGATTTTATATTATAAATAATCTTTTTTTAAATAATCATTTTTGTGGTTGAAATTATTAGCATTTTATACTAAAATTATAAACTAAATTTAAGTAAGGAGTAATCCATGTCTGAATTTCCTAAAACGATTATAAAATATATACTTGTAATTATTATCATTTTTATATTGTTTAAATACCTTTTACCGGTCTTATTGCAATTTCTTGGAGTTGTTCTTTCGGTTGTACTGAAAGTTGCTATGTGGGCTTTAATTATATTTGTATTATATTTACTTGGTAATTTCATATATCAATCATATAAAAATAATGATTGATTAATAAGCTTTCATTTTTATTTATACAGTTGTAGTAATCATTTTAATTATTGCTTAATGGAAATTATGGATATAAAAGAAAAAATATTAAAACTTGAAAAAATTGCTCTTACTTTAATAGCGGTTTTTTCAGTAATTGGCGGTTTAATATTCGGATATATAACATCGGAGATAAAAAACTATTCGGGAATTCACAATCTCAAAAAATTTCAGCCGAGTATTCCAACCAGACTATATGATATAAACGGCGAACTTATTGCAGAATTATACCAGCAAAAACGGGATTTGGTTTCATTTGATAAACTTCCCCATACGTTGATTAATGCATTTTTAGCTCAAGAGGATAAAGCTTTCTATGAGCATTTCGGTATAAATCCGATGGCTATTGCCAGAGCAATGGTGAAAAATGTCGCTGCTTCAATTAAATCGGGAAGACCTACTGTCCGCCAAGGAGGTTCAACCATTACGCAGCAGCTGGCAAAGCAGCTCTTTACCGAGAGTGAAAGAACATTTGCCCGCAAGGCGCTTGAAGCTGTGCTTGCCCTTCAAATAGAAAAGAAGTTTTCCAAAGAAGAAATTTTAGAGATGTATTTTAATCAGATATATCTTGGTCATGGATGTCATGGCATATCTACCGCTTCAAAGTTTTTCTTTGAGAAAGATGTAAAGCACTTATCGCTTATAGAGGGTAGTGTGCTCTCTGCGCTTCCGTCACAACCGTCCGGATATTCTCCCATAGTTGATCCAAAAGAGGCTGCAAGAAAAAATTTAGATACGCTTAATAGAATGGTAAAAGAGGGATATTTGACAAAAGAGCGTTCCGATGAAATTTATAACACATTCTGGCCAAATTATATCGAATCATTAAGGATGGAATTTCCTACTAAGACGGCAATATCCAAAGACGAGGACAGCGCGCCCTATTTTACAGACTATGTCAGACAGATATTAGATGCGCGTTTTGGCAAAGACGTAATGTATAATGAGGGTCTTTCCGTATATACTACACTTGACCTTAAAAGGCAGAGGGCGGCTCAGAAATATTTAAGCGAAGGTCTTATTGAACAGGATAAATACTCAAGCAGAATGAATGCTATATATAATAGTTCCGTTGACGGAAGTCTGTTCGGAGCATACAGGGCTCTGAGTATGATATTCAGTCTTCCGTCGGTTATCGTAAAAAATGACTTGGATACTCAGTTTAAGAAATATATGGTTGACCAACTTGTCGATTCTATAGAAATTTTGACTCTCTTTTCCGGTTCTCCAAGGGATCATCATGTCATTGAGGCTTTTAGAACACAGATTTCGACTATCTCATCAAATATGAAGGTTGAAGGCGCTTTTATTGCAGTGGAACCTCCAACAGGCTATATTACGTCAATGGTCGGCGGTTCCGAGTTTGAGGTATCAAATCAGTACAACAGGGCTGTTCAGGCAAGGCGTCAGCCCGGTTCGGCGTTTAAGCCGTTTGTTTATGGCTCTGCTATCAATAATAAAGTTATTAGTACGGCAACCGTTCTCTTCGACGGTCCTATTGTTGATGTGGATGCTGCCGGATCTACATGGTCGCCCGGAAATTACGAAGGTGAATATTCAGGAATGGTCAGCGTTCAAAGGGCGCTTGCAATGTCAATAAATATCATAGCAGTAAGAGTTTTTGATCTTGCCGGAGCAGATGCAGTAATTGATTATGCTTCAAAGATGTTAAAGGTTTCCGAATCGCGATTTACTCCGGGTCCTGCATTGGCTCTTGGTACGGCAGAGGTTACTCCCCTTGAAATGGCTACTGCTTATGCAATTTATGGAAACAGGGGTCGTGATGTTATACCATTTGCAATTCGCTATATTATTGACAGAGATGGTAATGAGCTTGCTAATATAGAAGAGGAAGTGGGGAATATTATTGCCGCTAAAGAGATTGACGGCACAATTCAGGTCATCCCCGAACAGGTAGCATATATAATGACAGAGTTGATGAAGGGAGTAGTTGACGGCGGAACTGCATCTCATTCAATACGAAGAGAAGTTGGTTTTACAAAAAGCGCGGCAGGGAAAACAGGGACTACACAGAATTGGACAGATGCATGGTTTTGCGGATATACGCCTGATATTGCAGCAATTGTGTGGTTAGGCTATGACAGATCGTTCATGTCACTTGGGAAAGGTCAGGCAGCAGCCAGTCTTGCAGCGCCTATTTGGGCACGCTATATGAAAGAGATTTATAATGGTATGCCTAATCCGGTATTCTATCCAAAACCTGATCAAATTGAAAGTAAGGGCGTATGCTGGTACACAGGTTTAATACCCGGTCCAAATTGTCATAAAATTTCAGGCGGGATCGGTTTAAAAGGGAGCGGGGCATCAAAGGTTTGTGACGGAATCCATTACGAGATGGGTACTGTTCATGACAGATATATAGAAAAAGAATTGTTGTCGGATAAATAGAAATTTAATCATTGACAACGTTAATATATTTGTAAATATTTTTCATTTTTTGAGAGATAGAGGTTAGGAGTTGTAATTATGTTTAAAGTTGGTGATAAAATTGTATATCCCATGCATGGCGTAGGCAAGATTGATGGTATTGAAAAGAAGGTTGTTCTTGGTAAGAGAAATGAATATTATATGATTACTATCATCAGCAATGGTATGAAGGTTATGATACCGGTTAATAATGCAAAAGAGATAGGTATAAGAGGTATAATCCCCAAGAAAGATATTAAAAAAGTTATAGCAATCTTATCAACCGAAGCTGAAGCTATTGAAGAGGACTGGAAGTTAAGATACCAAAATAACATAGACAAAGTCAAGAGCGGCTCAATCTATGAGGTTGCAGAGGTTGCCAGAGATCTTTTTAAAAGAGGAACCGAAAAGGAACTTTCCATTATGGAGAGGAAACTTTACGAAAATGCTTATCAGTTGATTACTTATGAAGTAGCAATGTCAAAAAGTATTCCAATTGATGAAGCGGGGAATATTGTATCCGAAGCTCTTTCTTCCGGATCTAAGGAAGAATAATTTTTAAGAAAGAATAATTTCTTAGCAAAAAACCAATTATAGAATTTGTACATCTTCAATAAAGACTTCTATTTTGTATAATATTTATTATAGTTTTATATCTGGAGTAATTTTTATGTTAATAATAATCTATAGAACAGTTTTTATAGCAACATCAATTTTATTTACAACATTATTTTATTCATATTCATTAAAGGCTGTTATAATTTCAGGAATTATATCAGGTATAATTGCATTAGGTATAATAATAGTAATAGAATATTTTTCTCATAGTTTTCAGTCAAGGCAGTTGCTTGCTGCTATTACCGGTCTTCTTTTTGGATTAGTTCTGGCTCATATGTTTGTTAAAGGGCTCGATTCATTTGATTTAGATATTGTAAAGCAGTATTCAAGTATTATTAAGCCGTTGCTCTACCATATACTTGGGTTTGCAATAATGATGTTTTTTTTAATTAATCATGAAGATATAAGTTTTCTTGATAAGATAATTACAACAGAGGCAAAAGATTCCGATATAAAGATACCATATAAAATCCTTGATACAAGTGTAATAATAGACGGCAGGATTGCAGACATCTGTGATACGGGTTTTCTTGAAGGGATACTTGTTATCCCAAACTTTGTACTCAATGAACTTCAAATGATAGCAGACTCTGCCGATTCAATTAAAAGAAACAGAGGCCGCAGAGGACTTGATATCCTCAATAAAATGCAGAAAGACCAGTCTATTATGGTTAAAATATCCGATATGGATTTTAAGGATATTCCCGAAGTAGATTCCAAACTTGTTCAATTAGCTAAGGTCATGAAGGCTAAAGTAATAACAAACGATTTTAATCTTAACAAGGTAGCTGAATTTCATGGAGTTGAGGTTCTCAACATAAATCTTTTATCCAATTCTCTTAAACCGATTGTTCTACCCGGCGAAGAAATGAACGTACTGTTAGTTAAAGAGGGTAAAGATTCAAATCAAGCTATTGGATATCTTGATGATGGGACAATGGTTGTAGTTGAAAACGGCAGAAGGAGGATGAATGACGAAGTTGATGTTATTGTTACCTCTGTTCTCCAAACTACAGCAGGGCGGATGATTTTTACAAAATTGAAGGAAGAGTGATTTGAACCTTTTAGCTTTTACAGGCAGTCCGCGTAAAGAGAGTATATCGTCAAAATTGCAAAATGAATTTTTGAATCCGTTTATTTTAAATGGATTCAAGGTGGATATTATTAATGCATATCAAACCAAAATAAATCCATGTATGGGATGCGGTTATTGCGCTTCTAAACTACAGTGTAATTTAAATGATGAAATGTCAGATATTTACAGGTTAATTAAAGAAGCGGATATTATCTCAGTATCATCACCACTTTATTTTTCACATTTTCCGGCTCCTTTAAAAACAATCATTGACAGATGCCAGTTACTTTGGGAGGAGAAGAAAAAAAATATTACCATGAAAAGAAAAAGGGGCTTTTTTTTTCCACTGCCGGATCAGACTATGGGGATATTTTTTGCAGTGTTCTTACAGGCGTTAAACATTTTTTTAATACTATAAATGCCGAATTTGATATAAATGAAAGTATCCTGCTAAAAAATTGTGATTATATAGATACAATTCCTTCCGATATATTAGAAAGCTGCCATATGCTTGGTAAAAAATATTCAATTTAAATATTTGTACTTACTTAAAGAATTTTACTAAAAACTACAAGGGGAAGATATATGAAGTTGATAGCCTCTGCGACTATTAAGATGAAAAAAAATATACTCCCTCAATTTATTGCAACCTTATATAAATATAACATGGATATTAATACTATCAATCTTACAGAGTCTGACAGTAAATGGGAAGAATATGCTATTGATATTGTATATTCTGTAAAAAAGGATCTTGTTCGGTTAGTAGATACACTCAAAAAGAATATAGAATTCTTTAAAGAAGTAACTGTTACAAGTATGCTTGAAGATAAAATTAAAGGCGGTATATTAATAACATCCAGTAAGATTGAAATTGAAAATATTAATGATATACAGACAGCCCTGATTGGAGGAAATAAACTTATACATGAAAAGATTGAATCTGATTTACAAAAGAATTATTGCGCCAGTTTTAACAGCATTGCTCTTATTAGCGGTGTAAAAAATTTAGATGAAGCGGATGACAGGCTTTTCTACCATTTGTATGCAGATTCCGAAAGGGATTCAGCTCTTATAAAAAAATTTACCGGAAAGAATTCTTTCCCAATAGTTATTAAATACAACACAATTGAAGATATGGTTAAGGCTGTTAAATGTATAGAACAGAATTTTTGCTGTATTCGGATTATGAATAATGATGAAGATGATTATCTTTTGGCAAATATTATAAACTCAGTTACAACTCCGCTTATATTCAAAGAGCTTAATGAAAATCCTATTTACTATCTCTCAATAATTAATACACTTGGGAAAAAGAATAATATAGTTCCGTCAGAAACATCAATTGGTATTATTGGACTCAACAATAGTATAATAAAACTCACATCTCTACTTGGACAATCAGGATATATGAAAGTATTAGGTTATGACAGCAATGAACGGCGAATGATGTTATTTGAAAATAGAAAGGGTCTTGCTACTACAATTGAAAACGTAATCTCTAATTCTGATATTTTAATGATAATGGACGAAAAAATATCCTATGATTATATTAACAGCTTTAGAGCCGGGCAAATAATTATTTCCGGCATAACTGATGATTTTGCCGATGCAAAGAGTTTAGAGGCAAGGGGTGTACGCGAATTAATTAAAATTGAAGATACGGGATACTTATCGATTCTCCCCGGCTTGCTCAATGCGTTTATAGAAAGCGCTGAAAAACATTTAAGCGACAGTATGCTGATTAATATAGCAGCGTGTATTTCAAAGCATATAAATAATCAATGTGAGTTTCCAAATCTATTTAATAATTTAAACTTAGGGATAGAGGATATTATACTTAACGACGGGCAGCCCCCTTTAATGTCTTAAAGTTTTTATTTAATACTGTTTTGATAATTATTTATCGTAATAATGGTTTTGTATCTTTAATTCAACTTATCTAAAGGCGCATATTTCTCAAGCAGGATTCTTTTTTTTGTTCCGAAGTCTATTGTGAGTTTTACGTTATCACCGGTTCCTTCAATTTTTATAATTTTGCCGACTCCGAATTCCGGATGAACAACACTTTCTTTTAGTGAGAACCGTGATCCCGATTCTCTTTTCTCCGGTTCTTTTTTCTCAGAGCTGATAATAATTTTGTCGGAAGGATCGTTTCTGTTTTCGTTTTTGTTTATGGATGCGGCCTGTTTAAATTTATCTCTATTTTGAATATATGGTCTTGTTTCAAATCGTTCGTCAAATTTACTCTCTCTGTTAAACATTTGTGAGATGTAACTTTTCATATTCATATATTCTCTTGGTATCTCATCAATAAATCTTGAAGGAGTCTTATATTCGGTTCCCATAAAGTTTCTTCGCAATTCGGCATTAGTGATAAATATCCTGTCCATAGCTCTTGTTAATCCTACATAGCATAACCGTCTTTCCTCCTCAATCCCGTTTTCGGTATCGATTGAGAATTTATGAGGGAACGTATTTTCTTCCATTCCTGTTAAAAAGACTACAGGGAATTCAAGACCCTTTGCGTTATGAACCGTCATTAACGTTACGCAGTCATGTTTCTCTTCCGGATTCTGCTCGGATGTATAGAGTGAAATGTCTTGAATGAACTGTTCGGGAGTCGCATCCAAATCCGACTGCTCGTAGTCATAAATGCTGTTTATTAATTCATTAATATTGTCGATTCTGGAACTGCTCTCTAAGGTATTCTCTTCTCTAAGATTTTCCCTGTAGCCCGAAATTTCAACAATGTCTGTCATAAACTTCGAGAGTTTAATCTGCGCCGGAACTTCTGGGAGATCATTCATCAATGCTGTAATTATTTTTTTAAAGTCATCTAATCCCTTCGGAACTTTTCCTGTCATAAGCTCATCGCGAATAACAGTCCATTCGCTTATACCTTCGCTGCGCGCGATTTCCGATATTTTATCCTGACTTGCTTTTCCTATGCCTCTAACGGGAGTGTTGATGATTCTAAACAGTGATATGGAATCATTAGGATTAACTATAAATTTTAAATATGCAAGGATATCTTTAATCTCCTTTCTGTCATAGAACTTCATCCCGCCTATTATCCTGTACGGAATTTTTTCTCTTCGCAGGTAATCTTCAAATATCCTTGATTGCGCATTTGTTCTGTAAAATATTGCAAAATCCCTGTTGCTTAATTTTTCCCTTGATTTAAGCGAGATTATATTGTTTATTACAAATTCACCCTCGCCATATTCATTGTTTGCTATACACCATGTAATATTCTCGCCGTCTCCGCGGGACGATTTAATGTTTTTATTCTTTCTGTTGACGTTATTTTGTACTACGCAATATGCGGCATCAAGGATCTGTTTGGTTGACCTGTAGTTTTCTTCAAGCGTAATAACCTTTGTATTCTCATTATCCCTTTCAAAGTTTAGTATATTTTTTATGTCGGCTCCGCGCCATGAATATATTGACTGGTCGTCGTCTCCTACTACGCATAGATTTTTTGTCGCAGATGAAAGATATTTTGCAATGAGGTATTGCGAATAGTTTGTATCCTGATATTCATCAATCATAAAATAGCGCCACATTCTCTGCATATCTTTTAATGAGTCTTTCGATTCTCTTAATAACCGGACTGTTTGACATAAGAGATCGTTAAAATCTAAAGCATTATTTTCAGTCATCTTATTCCGGTACAGGTCAAAAACCTCGGCAAAGTTGAATGCAAAGTAGTCCGGGAGTAATAGAGCCGGATCGACTCCTTCCAAATAATCTTCTTTATCTTTGATCTCCGAAATTTTAGATGCGATCATTGCAGGTCTGATTTTTTTAGGATCAAGTTTAAGATCAATTAAGATTTTCTTTATTAAATCTTCCTGATCTCCCATATCATATATGGTAAAGTTTTTAGTTATATTTATTGCTTCCCCGAATCTACGAAGTATATATGCTGCGGCTGAGTGAAATGTTTTTATAAATACGCTGTTCCCTTCAGGACCCACAATATTCATTACCCTGTTTTTCATCTCTTCGGCAGCTTTGTTGGTGAATGTTACTGCAAATATGTTATATGGTCTTATCCCTTTTTCTATGAGATATGCTATGCGGTGTGTAATAACCCGTGTTTTGCCGGAACCTGCTCCTGCAAGTATTAGCAAGGGACCCTCAGTGTGCAATACTGCCTCTCTCTGGTTCTTGTTAAGTTTTTCTAAGAGGTTCATAGATGTTCCTGTTTGCAATAGAAATTTATTTTTTTATTTTAAGCTGTCACCGCCGTATATGCGAAACAACATGTATATTTCTATAAATTAAAACGAGTATCACAATTCGATTCCAAATTTCAGAATAGTTGTTAGAAAGCCACTTGGATCATCTTTGGTTTCCAGAAGAACAGGCTCAATGCGATTGTCGATATTACGCGTGAGACGATTAAGTTTTTTGGATAATTCCCAATAGTTTTCATCCAAAATATCTTTGATAACGGCAATATCGATATCGCTGTTTTCATTGAAATTTCCGTTTGCCAGCGAACCAAATAAAACTACTTTGCAAGGCGATAATTCCTCGAAAACAAGCTTTGCATAGCGTTTTGCGTGTTCTAAAGCCGTTGTTTGATCCATTGACATAAAGACTCCGTTTGTTTTATGATTTCATCACATTTTTGATGAGTGAGCAATTTGAAAATTTCCTCCTTGCGTGTGGGATATCTTGCTTCAATATTCATAGGTAGTAATTCTTCAATAAAATCAAGTTGCTCATCGGAAAAAAGAGACAACAAATCGCACCGTTCTGCTAAAGTCTTCAAATTGTGTGTGAAGGGCGGAGTATCATTATTTTTCGAACAGTAATAGGCTTTAATTGTCTTCTCAATCGCTTGGTGACACATAAAACCAACATACAAAAAACGGTTTGTTATAAGCATTGCCTTTGCTGTTTCGATATCGTAATCGGCTATTTCTATCCAATATTTTGATTTTATATTCATTTTTTTATCTTTTGGGAAGTTGTTTTGCTTTGTCGAGAAAAAAATATAATGAAATAATTTTTTTTGTGATGATAGTTGTCTATCAAAATAGCTGTTGCAAAATTTGCAACAACTGAATCGATGAAGAGTTCTTCTTCACCCGTTACCCACATGTTCCAAAATGGAACATGTGCTATATTCGTCCAATTCACCTATATTATAGATATTGTTCAAATGTTTGGTAATAGCAGGACATTTTGTTCCAAACAGCACAGCAATTTGCGTCTGCGTCAACCAAACATTTTCGTTTTCCAGCCTTACTTCAACTTCTATTGTCGGGTTGATAAAGAATTATTTCGTTTTGATTATTATTCATTCTGTTTTTTTATTGTTATTTTTCTGATTTATAAATTACATTCTTTTGCAGCTTTTCATTGGTAAATCTTTTTTTACAAGAATAGAAAAAATTGTTAAAATTTGCAGCGGATAATATCGCATACTGTAGAGGTGCGGGCTGTATAAAAGAGATAAAAAAATTACTTGACATCCGCTGCAAAAAATATATCCTCGTACTTGTCATTTTGTGTAATAAAATTTCACAAAAAATTTGCTTGACACAGGAGGTGACTCCATGATAAACTTAAAAAAATTGTTCCGTTCCGTTCCGTTCCGTTCCGTTCCGTTCCGTTCCGTTCCGTAATCTTAATCTAAAAATAATATTACCATCAATAATCTGGCAATCGGGTCGATTGCCCATACAACAATTAACCTTACCGCTTCTTGTATCACAAGCGGTGCGCCAATTGCGACGCGCTTTACGGCTTATTTTACTGCTTACATTACCTTTTTACGCCTGCGACCAAAATTCAGGGGGACCCGTATTTTTTGGCAATGTAAAAGAAGTCTCTGTAGGGGACGCTCACACAGCAGCAATTGATAAAGATGGCAAACTCTATGTATGGGGAAATAATACTTATGGGCAATTAGGCGATGCGGGCACAACAACAAGTTTAATCCCTGTTCAGATAAGAGCAGATAAAAACTGGATAGCAGTTTCTGCAGGTTACGCTCACACAACAGCAATTGATAAAGATGGCAAACTCTGGGCATGGGGATATAATGTGTATGGTCAATTAGGCGACGGCTCAACGACAAACGGTAACGTACCTATTCAAATAAGAGCTGATAAAGACTGGATAGCAGTCTCTGCAGGTTTCTCTCACACAGTAGCAATCGATAAAAATGGCAAACTCTGGGCATGGGGACGAAATCTCGAAAGTCAATTAGGCGACGGCGGTATATCAGGAACAAACAGCAATGTCCCTGTTCAGATAGGAACTAAAGACTGGATAGCGGTTTCTGCAGGGCGCTATCACACAACAGCAATCGATAAAGATGGCAAACTCTGGGCATGGGGGAGTAGTAATTGCGGGCAATTAGGCGACAACACAACAGCTATTAGAAGCGCTCCTGTTCAGGTAGGGACATTGGCTCAACAAGCTCTACCAAACTGGAAATGGATAGCGGTTTCTGCAGGGGAATTGCACACTGCAGCAATCGCTGAAGATGGCAAACTCTGGGCATGGGGATATAATGGCGAAGGTCAATTAGGCGACGGCACATCAGATACTAAATACGCTCCTGTTCAGATAAGAACAGATAAAGACTGGATAGCGGTTTCTGCAGGTGGCAGTCACACAGCAGCCATTGATAAAGATAACAAACTCTGGATATGGGGGAATAATGAAAGCAGTCAATTAGGAATAAACACAATAAAAAGCGGCAATGCTCCTGTCCAACTTGGAGGAGACAGATGGATCGCAGTCTCCGCATCACGCTATGCTCACACAGCGGCAATCAAAAATGATTGGAGTCTATGGAGTTGGGGGAATAATAATTACGGGCAATTAGGCGATAGCACAAAAAAAGCGAAGTCAACGCCTGTCAAAGTTATACTGAGCCTGGAATGATTTTTACAATGCTCAATGCTCAGCGCACAACGCTCAATGCAGAATGATTGATTGAGGGATTAACAAAGATGAAAAAATTATTATTACACAAATTTTTATACATAATATGTATCACAGGAATAATTATACCTTGTAAAGTATATGCCATGGACATTACTGTTGGAGCGACTGCATGGTACGCATGGGGCAGCAGGTATGAAAATACGCAGGATTATAGCATAAGAAAGAATAACAACTATGCATTTGACCCTACGTTCCTTTATGGTCCGGCCATTTCTGTAAAATTAAACGATGATTTTAATTTAACATTTGTATATTTATACAGCAAATTTAATTATATAGAAAACCTTTATGGAGATGACGGCGGCGACTATTTTGTAAAATCGAATATTAAACGGAGCGACTCTGACCTTACCATTAATTACAGGTTAAATAATTATCTCAAACTTTTTGTTGGAGCAAAGTATTTAGGATACGAAATTAAATTATCATACGATGACCCCAATGACGAGCATTTGTACAGCAACAGCAAACATAACAGCTTTGGTCCCGGTCTGGGTTTAAACTGCACCTATCCCATTACTAATAATATATTTATACTCGCGACAGTCTCGGGCTTTTATTTATGGAGCGCTGGAGAAAAATTTGAAGATTACGGGCTGTATTCTCATAAATACGCTAAACCCGTAAGAATGACTATAGGGTATAACGAGTACGGCATCAATACAAATGTATCCGTTGCATATTATATAGCGCCAATATCAACTGTAATAAGCCTTGGGTTCAGGTTTCAATATTTT
Source organism: Spirochaetota bacterium (assembly GCA_009787025.1). GTDB lineage: Bacteria > Spirochaetota > UBA4802 > UBA4802 > UBA5550 > WRGT01. Next base: position 18,563 of record WRGT01000062.1, on the reverse strand, counting down.
ATAACAGATTACGATGAGTATGAGGCATTTTACATAGATAATATAAAGAATCAATTTTACGGCATAACGCTTACGGCGACATATTCGTTTGGTTTGTAATGCGGAAATAACGGTCGTAGGGGCGGCATCCTGCCGCCGGCGATGACGCATATTTTATGACAAATTACAAATTATGACAGATTACAAATGAAGACAAGTACAGATTACAAAAAAACAAGCAAGGTGAAAAATATGTTAAATCAATCACTAAAAAATAAAATTAAAACAATATTTGTAATTTGTACATCGTACATTGCAATTTGCCTTTCTTCCTGCGCCGACCCCAGCGCAGGCTCGGGCATGCCTGAATTTTTCACAAATGTAAAGACAGTATCTGCAGGGGGTGCACACACAGCAGCAATTGATAAAGATGGCAAACTCTGGGCATGGGGGAGAAATATTTACGGTCAATTAGGCGACGGTGGTATATCAGGAACAAGCAGCAATGTCCCTGTTCAGGTAGGGACATCGGCTCAACAAGCTCTACCAAACTGGAAATGGATAGCAGTATCTGCAGGTAATAGTCACACAGCAGCAATCGATAAAGATGACAAACTCTGGGCATGGGGGAGAAATGATTACGGTCAATTAGGCGACGGCACAAAAACTAATAAAAGCGCCCCTGTTCTGATAGGTGACAGGTGGATAGCAGTCTTTGCAGGGCGCGATTACACAGCAGCAATCAAAAGGGACGGCGTACTCTGGTCATGGGGAGATAATGGGTCTGGTCAATTAGGCAGCGGCACAACAGAAAACCGGACTGTTCCAAGGCGTGTTATTTTATCGGGGTGGTGATTTTTTCATCGCTCAATGTTCAACGCTCAATGAATATTGGCTTTATATGCCCTGCTCTATTCAAGTATATCCAAAAGAGTAAAAATATCGGTTCCGTCATCGGGAAATTGTACAGCCAAAAACGTCATTAACAGAGGCATGTCTGGTTCCTGCGGTACAGCGTTTCTTATTGCGGCGCCAAGCTGAAGAGACAGCTTTTTGTCTTTTCCTGTAGTATGCTCTGACCCCTATGAGTTTTTTTAGGTTGCTTTTAGAGTTTTTAGTATGCTATAACTCTTTATTAGAGCAAGGTTCTGACCCCTATATGTATCACTGTATCACCTTATTGCATCACATAATTTTTTCATAATGCTCTGACCCCGCATCTAAACTTAAGGTATTACGGCATAAATTTTGCCCGTAGGGCATTCATATCAATAGATAATAGCATAATAATAAACAAATAGTCCGTAGGACTTTAACTAAAACGCACCAAATATTTTGTTATTTAATCTGTTAAAGTCCTACGGACTTTCTCCCTTAAAGTTTATAGTTTATGATGTTGGTTCTGACCCCTGATTAAATTACAAATTACAATATACAAATATATGCCATTTTCATTTAATCTTTTATTTGTAATTTGTACATTGTAATTTGTAATTTTTGCCCTTGCCCTTATGCTCTGACCCCCTTCAAATGTTTTTCTATTAAGGAAAATATTTTCACTTTACAAAAATGGTAAAATTACCACAATTGTAAAATGTATTTTACAAAAATAGCATAATTGCCAAAATTGCAAAGTGCATTTAGCAAAAATGGTAATTTTTATCTTTTTGTCAGATATAATTAACGAAAAGTGTAATAAAATGTCGTATTGGGGTCAGAGCCTCCATCTAATTAACAAAAAGGTAATAAAATGAAATTAATAGACAGACCGAAATATCGGGAATTATTAGAATCATGGTTCCGCTTAAAACAAACAGACCTTGTAAAAATAGTCACAGGGGCAAGACGCTGCGGCAAGTCAAAACTTTTAACCATATTTCAGGAAAGTCTCCTCGCAAATTATGCAGTTCAATCTGAGCAAATCATAAACATAAATTTAGAAGACCCGCTTACAACAAAAGAAATCGGTCTTGTGACAAATAATGATGATATGCTGGAAAGTTATGAAATCCTGCTGGATTTTATTTTGAAAAAATTGAATCCAAAAACAATGAATTATGTATTCATAGACGAGATACAGCGATTGACTGATTGGCATCATGCGGCAAATGGGCTGCGTCTGCGCGATAATGTTGATTTGTATCTAACCGGTTCAAACGCTTATATGTTCTCCAGTGACTTGGCAAATGTTTTCGGAGGCAGATATATAGAAATCAAAATGCGTCCTTTGTCGTTTAGGGAATATGTGTCTGCATTCAGGCAAAATCTCGTAAGATTAGATGAAATCCAACCGAATGCCGGCGTACTGGGCGGCGGTGAGTTGCTGGCTTTATACGACAAATATATAACCGAAAGCGGATTTCCGCAGACGCTTGAAATGGGCGGCAGCAGGCAAAATATAAATGACTATCTGACCGACACCGTATATCGAAACACAATCCAAAAAGACATAATAAAACGATTTGGCATAACCGATTCCACCCGTTTGGATAATGTAGTTCGATATTTGTTTGATAATGTCGGTAACGAAACATCATTACGGAGAATAGAAAAAGGACTCAAAGCAGACGGGCGAAATGTTTCTGCCCCAACAATAGATAACTATGTTAAAGGCTTGTTGGATAGTTATTTAATGTATAAATGCAATAAATATGACATAAAGGGCAAAAGTTTTCTAAACTCCGATGCAAAATATTATGCAGTGGATATGGGGCTGAGAACGGCCATATTGAAGCAGGAAGGTATTGACAAGGGCCGGATTCTTGAAAATATCGTTTATCTTGAATTATTGAATCGCGGATACGACGTATCTGTCGGGAAAGTAAGAACCAAGACAATAACGCAAAACGGTAAGAAAGAAAAGAAAACTATAGAAATTGATTTTGTCGCGCAAAAATCTGGCGGAATAGTGGAATACTACCAGGTGGCGTGGTTAGTGATGAATGATAATCTGGAGACCTTGCGCCGGGAGTTGGCTTCGCTGGAAGAAATCAGAGACAATTTTCCGAAATATTTACTGACAATGGATTATGGCAGCGGAGCTGTTGGTGGGATAAAGCGGCTTAATGTTTTGCAATGGCTGACGGAATAAAATTGCAGAGGCGGAGCATTATCCCTTTGGATATTGTCCGCCTCCACATAAGGAGCGTAAAATTATTTAATTGAAATAAAACCTGTTTCTTTTACTAATTTTTGTCCCTCCGGACTTAAAACAAAATCAATATATTTTTTTGTCTCGGCAGAGAGTTTGTTTTTATTCACATACATATAGAGTTTTCTTGAAATAGGATATACGCCTGATTTGCCATTCTCAATAGTAGGATTTTTTTTATCAACAGATAATGCCTTAATAGACGAATCAACATATCCATACCCAACATATCCTACAGCCTTAGGATTTCCCGCTACTGCAGAAACTATTGCGCCGTTTGAAGCTTGTAAAAGAGCGTCGTTTCTTACGTCGGTTTTTTTCATAACCTTTTCATGCCAAATCTCATAAGTGCCTGAACTTGTATCTCTTGATATGGCAACAATACTTGCATCATTTCCTCCAAGCTGCTTCCAGTTGCTAATAGAGCCGTCATATATAGCCTTTAATTGCGCCATAGAAAGATTTTGTACCGGATTAGCCGTATTAACTACAGGGACTATCATATCAATTGCCACTGTAATCTCCTGAACCTCTATACCTCTCTTTTTTGCCTCTTCCGATTCTTCGGCTTTCATCTCTCTGGAAGAATTTGCAATATCACATGTACCGTCAAGAAGCGCCTTTATACCATTTCCTGATCCGCTTCCTTCTATGGTAATTGATATTTTGTTACTCTTTCTAAACTCTTCGGTTGTTTTTTGAGTTATCGGCAATACGGTTGTAGAGCCTTTGATAACAACTTTATTCCCGCTGTTTTTTGTACATCCAATTGCCGTTACTATTGATACAAAACATACAAACAAGAAAAATTTTTTAATAAACTTTATCATTTTTTTACCATCCAAAGTTTTTTTAGTTTGTAGTTCTTTAGACATTGAATATAAATTTTTTATAAAGATTTATTTAAATTATCATAAATATTTACTGATTAGAAAATTAATTTTTATTATCACATGAAATGTCCATTGCTAATCTTAACAAAAAATTTATATCTTCTTCATAAATAATTCACCACAAGCAACAATTGTAGTAATAATTGCAGGAGGGGGTAACAAAAGTCCAATTTTACGTCATTGCGAGCCGTGTTTTAAGTTTCATTGTAAAACAATGTAAACTCGGCGTGGCAATCCAGTGGAATAAATTAAGACTCTGGATTGCCACGCGCAGTTTACACAATCTATACTAAACATAGCTGAAGCGCTCGCAATGACGCAGGTATGTAACTAATCACGCTGAGCCTGACATGTTGTTTAACATTTACAACAGTGACATTGTGGTTGGCTTCTGTTACCGCCTTAATGCTAAATATATCTTATACGGAATAAATAGATGAATTATAAAATTAATGTAAAGAATGTATCATTTTATTACGGTGAAAACCATGTTCTAAAAGAAATTAATTTAACAGTTGAGAAGAATTCTGTAGCCGCGCTCATCGGTCCATCCGGCTGCGGAAAGTCCACCTTTCTTAGATGTATTAATCGTATGAATGATATTATTCCCGGGACTAAAATGACAGGAGAGATATTGATTGATGAAGACTCAATCTACAGTCACAATTATGATGTAACAACTCTTCGGAGAAGAGTTGGTATGGTTTTTCAAAAATCGAATCCATTTCCTCAATCTATTTATGATAATATAGCTTATGGTTTAAAGATCAAAGGTATTAAGGATAAATATGATATTGAAAGCACAGTCGAAAAATCATTGAAAAGTACAGCTCTTTGGGATGAGGTCAAGGACAGGCTAAATAAATCCGCAATGAGTTTATCCGGCGGACAGCAGCAGAGGCTGTGTATTGCAAGAACAATAGCCGTTCAGCCTGAGGTTATACTTATGGATGAGCCCGCATCGGCATTGGATCCAATCTCCACCCAAAAGATAGAAGAACTTATTCAGGAACTTAAAAAGAATTATACAATAGTTATTGTAACTCATAATATGCAGCAGGCTGCAAGGGTTAGTGATTATACTGCCTTTTTTTATCTGGGAGAACTTATTGAGATGGATAGAACAGAGATTATCTTTACAAAACCGGGCAATATTTTAACCGAAAATTATGTGACCGGAAAATTCGGTTAAAAATTAACATATTTGCAAATGATAGGTCAAATGTTTATATATTGAATTAATTTTATGATGAGGAGATTATAATGCTTACACACTTAGAGATAGATATAGAAAATATTAAAATGAAAATATTTAATATGGCAGACCTTTCCATTGAGGCTGTATCTTCTGCAATAATATCATTAAAGAAAGTAGATCTTAAGCTTGCAAAAAAGATTATTCAAAATGATTCTATAATAGATAAATTAGAGATTGATATTGATAACGAGTGTATCAAAATTCTTGCTACAAGACAGCCTGCTGCAACAGATTTAAGGTTTATTCTTGCTATACTAAAAGTTAATACGGATCTTGAAAGGATAGCAGATCTGGCGGTAAATATTGCTCATGAGGTATTGCAGATTAATGGGCAGCCCTTAATTAAACCGCTTGTAGATATTCCAAGAATGAGCGAAATCGCCATTGAGATGATAAAAGAGGGATTTGTATCTATAACAGAGAAGAATGTTGAAAAGGCAAAAAATGTTATTACAATGGATGATGAAATAGATAAACTCAATATACAGGTTAATAGAGAGTTGTTTACATATATGGTTGAATCTTTTAAAAATATATCGCAAGGTCTATGTTTAATCGGAGTAGCCAAAGCTTTAGAGCGTATTGGCGATCATGCAAAAAATATTGCAGAGAGGGCTGTTTACTATATTCAAGGCGATGATATCAGGCATAAAAGTAAAAAAGGGTAAAACATACATGAAAAAACATATTTTTGTAATAGATGATGAAAAGGATATAAGAGAAATCTTAAAAATCAATCTTGAGAGTGAAGGTTATTCGGTTTCTCTCTTTGCATCAACTGTTGAAGTTATAAAAGGGTTTGAATCAACAACACCCGATCTGATAATACTTGATATATTGATGGAGGGTAAGGATGGATTTGAATTTTGCAGAGATATACGCTCTGATAAAAAGTTGAAATCTATACCGATAATTTTTCTGTCGGCAAAGTCCGAAGAGTTTGATAAGATCTTGGGGCTTGAATTAGGCGGAGATGACTATATTACAAAACCATTCAGTATTAAAGAACTGCGATCCAGAATAAAGGCTGTTCTTAGAAGGTCAGGCGAACCCCTTGAGGAGAGGAGAGGTAAATTGTTAAAATATAAGGGTGTTGAGTTAAATCCTGAGCAATACTCATTAAAGGTTGACAGTGAAGAGATTAAATTAACTAAAACAGAACTTAACATGTTATCGCTGTTTATGGAAAACCCCGGTAAGATATTTACCCGTGATAACATTATCAACAGCGTTAGAGGGGAGGATGTATTTGTTGTAGATAGAACCATTGATGTTCACATAATGAATCTTAGAAAAAAACTTGGTACTTATAAAAATATCATAACGACTTTTTCCGGTGTAGGTTACGGATTTAAGGAGTAACATGTTAAACAAATTAAGCAATAAACTTATTCTTTCATTTATATCATTAACGGTAATTTTAAGCGTCATTATTTTTGTATTGCTTGGAGATATATTAAAGACGGTTCATATTAACATTATTAAAATGGAGATGTATAGATATAGCGAACTGATTAGTCTGGAATTAAAAGGTCTATCTGTTAAACCGCTGCCGTCTTCCGCTCTTTCTAAGATTGTGTCCGAATTTTCACATATAATGGATCTTAGAATTACTATTATAAAAGAAGACGGATCGGTAATTGCAGATTCTGATATAACAGATTTTTCTCACCTTGAAAATCATCAATATAGAAAAGAGGTTATTGACGCTTTAAGCGCAGGTTATGGTTTTTCAACAAGATACAGCAACACTCTTAAAACCGATATGCTATATTATGCCTTAAATAAAGAAGGCTTTATTATCAGATTATCCAAACCTTTGTATGAAATAGATCAAAGCGTGGGTTCGCTGAAACAGATTGTTTTTAATGTAACTGTTATTATACTTTTTATTTTTGTTATTCTTATAATAATTATCTCATTAATAGTTACTAAACCATTTAAAGATACAATCAGGTTTGCATCGGACTTTGCAAACGGCGATTATAAAAGAAGATTTTTAAATTACAGCAAAGATGAAATAGGGCTGCTTCAAAAGTCATTAAATAAAATGGCGGATACAATTGAAGAGACTATAAACAACCTTATACTCCAGCATAAAAAATTAGAAGCTATACTGCACAGTATAAATGCCGGGATTGCAATGGTAGATTCTAATAAACATATTGTTATAAACAATGATTCGTTTTTGACAATGCTTGATATCAATACAGATATAAGGAATAAACAATATTTTGAAATAATACGCAACAGTACGCTTAATTCTAAAATAGAAAAAAATCTTAAAGATGGTGAAATAGAAATATTTGAAACTGAGATGTATAATAAATATTTTGAATTTGCTCTTACTCCGATAAGAAAGGAAAATATTATACAAGGGATTCTTGTTGTACTGCATGATATTTCGGAAAAGAAAAAAATAGAGAAGATTAAATCTGATATTATCAGCAATGTATCTCATGAGCTTAAAACTCCTATTGCAATAGTAAAGGGTTATCTTGAGACAATACAGGAGAATTATGATAACAGAGAGATAGTAATGAATTTTATAGATAGTGCAATAGATAACATTGATAGACAAAATTCATTGATTCAGGATATAATTAAATTAAGCATGATAGAATCATCAAAGGGATTTGAAAAAGAGATAGTTGACCTAAGAGCTATTATTGAACGCTGTATTGAACTCCTTTCACTTAAAATTGCAAAGAAGAGTATAACTGTAGTTAATAATCTAAAAAATGACATCGACTATTCTGTTGTTGGTAATAGATTTTTAGCAGAGGAGATATTCTTTAATATTATTGATAACGGGATTAACTACAATAACCAAGACGGGACGCTTACAATAGATGCTGCATGCCTTTCAAATAACTTATCAATAAAAATCTTCGATACGGGGATAGGCATACCGCAAGAGTTTAGAGATAGAATTTTTGAGAGATTTTATCGTGTAGATAAGAGCAGATCAAGGGCAACAGGCGGGACCGGATTAGGGCTGTCAATTGTTAAACATGCAATTATGGTAATGGGGTGGGATATATCAGTTCTTTCCGATAGAAAAGGTTCAACTTTTATAGTAACAGTTGAGTTAGAGCATGATAAATATGATTAGTATGGCTTAAGAATATTTTCTATAAAATATAAAACAAATGGATTATAAAATAATGCTGCTTAGAAAAAAACAAAATAAAAGTTATAGTTTGATATTTGATTATTTAATAGAGAAATCCTTTTTAATTATAAGTATAACATCTCTCTTAATTCTTTTTGCTATTATGCTTTTTTTGATAAAAGAGGGTATTCCCCTTTTTAAAGATGTTGGTATTTTCGATTTCATTTTTGGGAAGGAGTGGTATCCTGTAAGCGATAATATAAGATTAGGAATATTCCCTTTAATAATATCTTCTATTTATATTACTATTTTAGCTTCGATAATTGCTATTCCGATAAGTTTGGCAACTGCCATATATATAGCAGAAATTTCAAAGGGTAAGGTTAAAGAGATTATTAAGTCTTTAATTGAGATTATTGCATCTATTCCATCTGTTGTAATAGGTTTTTTGGGGATGGTTGTTGTGGCGCCTTTTTTAATAAAAAATTTCAATATAAATTCGGGATTAAATCTCCTCAATGCTTCGCTGCTCCTGGCATTTACTGCAATTCCGACAATTACAAGTATTTCGGAAGATGCCATATCATCTATCCCCATGAGCCTTAAAGAGGCTTCATTTGCTCTGGGGGCAAATAAATGGCAGACTGTTGTTCGTATAGTTATACCTGCGTCACTATCAGGTATATGGACAGCTATCATATTAGGAATATCAAGGATTATCGGCGAGACAATGATCGTACTTATGGTGGCAGGCGGCGCAGCTGTTATTCCAAAATCTATATTTGATCCTGTTCGCCCACTAACATCTAATGTTGCAGCAGAGATGGCAGAGGCGGCAGTTGGCGGAATACACTACAGGGCGCTTTTTGCTATTGGGATTATACTGTTTATTATCACATTTATTTTTAATATAACAGCAGATTATTTATCAAATAAATATAAGTTTAAGAATAAGTAGAAAAGTTTATGAAAACAAAGAGCGATATTATTCAAATTACAGGGTTTTCCATAATCCGGCTTCTGACATTTTTTATATTGATATTTCTTATTTTTTTTCTTGGATATATTTTTAAAAACGGAGTTTCAGCTATATCAATAGAATTTCTAACAGAGATGCCAAGAAATGAAATGACTGAAGGCGGTATATTCCCTGCTGTTCTTGGAACATTTTATCTTATGATGGGATCGTCAATCGTTTCAATACCCATTGGAGTAATAACAGCGATATATCTTACCGAGTATGCAAAAAATCCAATGATTGTAAAAATCATAAGGCTTGGAATAAATAATCTTGCAGGTGTGCCTTCGGTTATATTCGGATTATTCGGATTATCATTTTTTGTAATATTCCTTGAGTTCGGCACTTCCATTCTTGCCGGCTCATTGACCCTTGGACTGCTTAACCTTCCTGTTATCATCAGATCAACGGAAGAAGCTTTACAGACCGTACCCGACACATACAGAGAGGCGTCTTTATCGCTTGGAGCAACTAAGTGGCAGACCATATATAAGGCAGTATTGCCAAGCGCTCTCCCCGGTATTATGACAGGAATTATGCTTTCATTAGGCCGCGCTGCAGGTGAAACAGCTCCAATAATGTTTACAGCGGCGGCTTTTTTTTCTCCTGACCTGCCGTCATCAATATTTGACGAGGTTATGACTCTCCCTTATCATATTTATGTTATGGCAACAGCAGGGACTCATATTCAGGCAACACGACATATACAATATGGCACTGCTATTATTCTAATATCGTTAGTTTTAGTCTTAAATACGACAGGTTTAATATTGAGATACAGAATCAGAAAGAATATGAACAGATAGATCAAATTTTTTATTATAAAATATTTTTTTATTGCATATAGAGCGATATGAAATAAAATATATTCATGAAAATAAAATTACTACTTATAATCTCTTTGACCTCATTTTGTCTATGTACAAGCAGTGACCCGAAATCTCATCTTAGTTATATTAATACCAAATATAAATTTTCCATGCAGTTTTCTGATGAATGGATAAACTATATTGATTTTGAAAAGACTGAGATAATAGATACAAAGCTTGATATACCTGTCATATATTTTGGCCTCCCTACAAGAATAAAAGAGTGGCAATCTTTGAATGTACCCTCCGGTTTTTCCGAACTATTCTATGTAAGGATATTTACTAAAGAGGAATGGGATTTATATAAAGGAAAATATGAAGGGACAAGTGAATTTAGATTAAGCGATAAGATTATTGATGAAAGTCAGAAATTTGTGTATATGATTAGATTTTCAACTTCAGTCCCAATTGATCTCCATTACTATGTGAAAGAGACAGGTATTATTGCCGATAGTTTTCGCGTATTAAAATGAAATGAGTTATCAATTTTATAATCTAACCCCTGATAAGGTAATTGACGCAGTAGAGAAGAGCGGATTTTCTATTACAGGTCACTACATGGTTTTAAACAGCTATGAAAACAGGGTATATGACCTTAAACTTGAAGATGATTCGCATATAATAGTTAAGTTTTACAGACCCCATAGATGGACATTAGAACAGATCAGAGAGGAACATGAATTTCTCTTTGACTTAGAAAGAGATGAAATTACAGTCTGCACCCCATTAATATTTTCTGACGGTGAATCGGTTCATTGCCATGACGGTATATATTTTACGGTATGGCAAAGGACAGGCGGGAGAATCCCAGAGGAATTATCGGATTATGATATGATAAATATTGGGAGATTGATTGCAAGAATCCATAACAATGGCGCTGCAAAGGAATTTAAGTACAGGTTAAGATTGAGCGGAGAATCATACGGTATTAAATCATTGCAGTTTCTTTTAGAGAACAATTTTTTGCCGATACATTGTATAAATAGATATTCTAATGCTGTTAATGAAATTGTAAAGATTTATGATTCGCTTATAAAAAATGTTCCTTTTCACAGAATTCATGGCGATTGTCATCTTGGGAATTTATTAAAGCGTGAAAATACTTTTTTCTTTCTCGATTTTGACGATTCGCTTATTGGTCCTGCAGTGCAGGATATATGGATGCTCACAAGTTCAAGAACCGGCGATATAAGCAGAGAATTAAATCTGTTTTTAGAAGGGTATAGAGAGTTTCGGCATTTTGACAATTCATGGCTGAAACTGATTGAACCTTTAAGGGGACTTCGATATATTAACTATGCTGCATGGATTGCCAGAAGATGGGATGACCCTGCATTTCCGGAAATTTTTCCCCACTTTGGAACTGAAGAGTATTGGGAGAATGAAACATCAGACTTGGAGGATCAGTTAGAGATTATTAACTTAGATATAACTGAAGGGAAAATAATCGATACTGAAAAGAAAAGTAAATCCAAGGAGAAGGAGTTGACTAATAAGGATTTCTTTTGGGATATGGAATAAATCTTTTTTATAATTCTTTTGTATCTTCAACTCCGCCCTTTAATCCTTCAATCTCTCTTTTTATTATTTCTCTTTTTGTGAGAATATTCTTTATCTGAGAATTGCCGCATATAAAGGCTGTCTGATAGCAGTATGACATTATAAAGATTAGTAATCCGCCTTTCAGTGAATCGTTCAATATCTTTCTTCCTTCTATTCTCTTAACAAGCGGAGTGGATTCTTCAAAACCTTTAAATACGCACATACTATATGGTACGCATGTTGCTTTATTTCTATCTTCAATCTCAAGAGGGGTAGTTCTTAATTCATTTGTTTTTTTCTCTCTTACGGTCTTAACATGGTTATTATAAACCTCTTGGAGTTTCTCACCTATTGTATAAAAAACACTTCCGATTTTATAAACAATACCCTCCACATGATTCATTGAAGATATTTTCTTTGTAATAATTTTATTAATTTCATCGGATGTTACTTTTAATGTCGGATTTTCATTTTTGAAATTATATACCTCATTTGACAGAGACTCTATCTCTATCAGATCATCGAAAAAAAAGCTTTGAGAAAAAATTGCCCCTTCGGATATATTTCCATAGAGATCAAATATAATCGGTTTACCATTGAGCAGCGGCGCTATTAAATTCTTAAAATAGCTTATCAAACCTTCAAGAAAAACAATAAAGTTGGTCTTCAACGACTCCTCTGCATCTCTATTGCTATGGTCAATATATTTCCATAAATCTTCAACAGATTTAACAAGTATATTTTTACCGGCATCATCAATCTTCACTGCCTGATAAAGAGTATCATACCAGAAGAGATCGCGTTTAAGCTTTTCAAGTCTCTTTTTCTTCATAGATTCCGCATCTTTACCATATATTTTTAATCGTTCGCTGTTTAAATCCCACATAACCGAACTTACCGATATGGGCTTTATATCAAAATATTCCCGTAACTCACTATCAGTAAACGGCTTATGAAACACAAGCGCCTCAATTGCAATATTAAGCGTCTCTTCTAACGTTGGTATGCCGTATTTCTCCTTTAAAAATTCTGCAAGAAGGCTGTCCGATTCTTTATGTATAGCCATAAATGACCTGATTGAGCCTAAATACTCTGATATATATTTTTCCTTGTTATAGTTATCTTTTTCTTTTTGGACTAAAACAGTCTTTTCTTCATCACCACTTATTTCATCTTTTATAAGATCAGGTTCTTTTCTAAGGATTTTCTCCACAAGCGCAATTACAACCTCTCTTATCTCTACATTCATTCTCAGAAATGAATGAAAATATATCACATATGATTTCAACTCTCTTTCAAAATTAGCCTGCTCCATCCATTTTATTTTTTCATATTGTATGTTTGCAAATGGAGTGATTCTCATCCACCTTCTCAAGCTGCGCAAATAATTAAATTCTAAAGGCGTTACAATTGATTCATCTTTAAGTATTATCTCAAGTATCTGGTTTAAGCGGGAAAGAATAGTATCTTGAAATGATTTAATATCATCCATTAAAACAAGAAATCTTTTTGTCGGGATGAGTCTTTTGTTCCAGCCATATCCTAATTTATTATCTCTTCTTACAATATATCTGATTTTAAAAAATTTGTACTCTTTGAAATTATGATATATATCGCTTATGTAAAGCTTTGATTTAGTTGGACCTATTGCATATATTCCCCTTGCTCTGCGCGCAATTAATTCCTTTTCTTTGCTGTTTGTTTGTTTTGCCTTATGTACTGTTTGAGCTTGTTTTTCATCATGTTCTGCTTGAGGTTTTTTTGTATCCTGGTTCTGATCTTTATCATCGTCAATCTCGCCGACTTCTTTATCAGGCGACTTTTTTAGAAGTTTTATAATATTTGTATATCTGTCCTCGTATGATAAATTTTGATCTCGCATATAGGCATTAATAGTATCTTTATCTTCAAGAGATATCTCTTTTGATAATATGAGAGCTCTGGCGTGGCGTTCAAGGCGTTTTCTATTATCTTCATTATCCATATATTATAAAACCGTATAAATTATTATATAATTTTTTACTATAAATATCGTTCAGTCAACTAAAAATCTATATTCAATAGATTTTAAAAGAGCCTATCTTCTATAATTAATGTCAAATATTTATTCTTACTTATTCCGATAATAGATATATTATAATAGAATAAATTTTAAAATACAGGGAACTGTCTGATAAGTAACAAGAGTAAACGATTAGTTCATTCTTACGTCATTGCGAGCGCTTCAACCATGTTTGAGTATAGATTGTGTAACCTGCGCGTGGCAATCCAGAGTCTTAATTTATCCTTCTGGATCGCCACGCCGAGTTTGCACTGTCTTACTAACGAACTTAAAACACGGCTCGCGATGACGAAAACAATGTAACTAATTATTTAACATATACAATTACCTATGTGTTACTTTATCAAACAGCCCCGTAAATTTTGTTACAACCCATGACATCGATAAAGTCATATTTTCAGGGGAATAATATGTATAGAACAACAGTGTCGTTATTAATAATTTTTATTACAGCGTCTCTATTTGCCGCAGACGCCAGAATTGAAAGATGGAATCATAGGATAGATAGATTAAAAAAACTACAGAGTGATTCTGTTTCGGAAAAAATTGATAAGAATATTATCAAAGAGATTACTGAAAACGGAATAAAATCCTCCGAAGAGTTCCTGAATATACTCGATAAGTACATAAAAGAAGACGGATCATTAAAATGTGAAACAAAAAAATATACAGCCGGCGAGATAGAAAAAAAGGTTACTGATATTTCAATGCCGGCAATATCACTCTACTATATGTATGATATATATAAAGTTACAATAAATCTCATAGAAAAAGAGAGAATTACAAATCACATTATACAATATGCGAAGAAAAGATTTGGCGAATATACAAAAATCCCGCTTAATGATATAAATCTAATGGCAGAACAGTATATATTCGAGAAAGCGGCGGCTGAATTTCAATCAGCATCTAATGAAGCGGTTTCGGAAATTTTAAGTAAATCCGCTAATGAATTGAGCAAAACCGATTATACTTCAAATGACATTGATGTTAATAAAATTATTCAAAGAAATATCGAAAACTCACTATCTGCAAAAAAATTTTTTGAAAACGCCCCATTCAATGAAGCATATCTTACAGTTGTTCCACAGTGGAAATTTATTGAAGAAAAATTTTCTAATATTGAAGAGAGAAACAGAGCGTTGCTGAGTTTTGCATATACTCAAAATCCGTCTCTTAAGAATAATGAAAGAGTAAACGATCTCAGCACTGTTGAAAAAGCCTTATTTAATGATGTCAAAGATAGAATTTGCATTATGCTTGAAAATACTAATCCAAGCAATGGAGTACAGGGGAACAATCCGCTTTATGAAATACCTGATTTAAAGAAGCTTAAAACATCTATTGATGAAATAGATAAATATAGAAAAACCGTTATGCAGAATATACACGGGAGTGAAGATAAAAATTTTACTGAAAAGATAATAAACAATAATAGAGGAATAGCAAGTAAAGAGATTAACCGCATTGAGACACAGTTTAAAAATGAAGAGACGCGTATTGATAAATTAAAAAAGACAAAAGGCGAAATAATTATTTATAATGAAGAGATGTTCAAAATATCAAGAAACCATTTCATTGAAATAAGGGATTCTATTTATCAATATGCAGAACTATCATCGGAATTTTTAAAGGCTGCGGGCTCATCCGGTAAAAACGACCCTAAAAAATATGTAGAACTGCATCAATATAAGACTGATAGATATATTCGTTATATCTCATTTTTTGAGCAGTTGACAGCCGGCGTAATAGGTTTATCGGAATCCGGTTCTGAAAAACTCCTGTCTGTGTATAAAGGTGTAATACCCAAAATTCTTACCTTTTGTAAAAATCTATTTAAACCGGAAACAATCTCTATTGAAGAGAGAGAGGTATTGAATAAAGAACATCTTAAAGATTATGCTGCCATAAATGCTAATTATAGATCTGCTGGGTCACCGCTTATACTCGCTATAAGGAAAAATTACGATGAGGCTGTGTCGGGATTTTCACGTTCTACTGCACAACGAAGAGAATCATCCATTGCTTCCGAAAGTAAAATCGGGCAGGATGAAACAGACAGATTATTTAACTTTGCAAAAAAATGCTCTGACACCATTGCTGCGATGAATTATACGGAAGAGGCATTAAAAAGATATAGAGATGAATATCTAAAAATCAGCGAGGAATTAAAGAACGGCGTAAAAGACGAGACCCTTTTTAATAATGACAACGGGGCAACATTCTCCGGGAGAATTGAAAGATTTAATTATGAATTAATTGAAAGAGAAACAGCCACAAGGGAGTTAATAGCAAAAGAGGGGATGGAAGCATTGAGCGGCGCTGTCACACTTGTACAGCATTACAAAAGAAAGGGCTCGCCTGTAGATTTTGTACCTTCAAATGAAGAGATAACTGCAATGAAGGCTATATTTGTCCGCTCCCCTGAAATTATTGTATCATCGTGGCGGATGAATGGGAAAAATTTTAAACAGATTGATACAAACGTAACAACCGAATTAAAGAAGATGCAGAATAAAAATGCATGGGATAATAAAAAAGAGAATATAACTCAGGAAGAATTTACTGTTGAAGATAAGGAAAAAATTAAGGTTACATTCACTCCTCCCGCAGGCTGGAATAAAGTATCAAATAATGACAACCATAATGACTTATGCTTTGAAAGCCCCGACATGAAGGCGTTAATCAAAATAACTTCAATCAGTGAAGAAAACAATAAACTTCAAGACATTGCAGGCGTATGGCCAAAAAACAAAGGTTTTACAATGACAGAAAAAAACTGGGGAAAAAAAGATAACTGCGATTATATAAAAAGCACTGCAAAGAACAGATATAACAGAATTATGGAATCTTATATGATTGCAAAAAACGGACATATAATAATATTTTCAGGCGAAACAAGCGGAGACATGTACAAACATCTCACTAAAACATTAGATAATCTCTTTATGAATATTAATATTCGGTAATTTCATTTTATAACAGCAATACACTCAATCTCAATAAGAACATCTTTTGGCAGCCTGCTCACTTCAACTGTTGAGCGTGCAGGTTGATTCTCGGTAAAGTATCTTCCGTAAATTTCATTTATCTTTGAAAAGGAATCCATATCTTTAATGAACAGAGTTGTTTTAACAACATCCTGTAAAGAAGATGAATTGTCCTCTAAAAATCCCCGTATATTTTGAATCACCAAATTAGTCTGATCCTCAATAGTCGCCGGTATCTTACCGGAGACCGCATCAACAGGAATCATGCCTGAACAGAATATAATATCACCTACACGAACGCCTTGCGAATATGGACCGATAGCTTCAGGCGCATTTTTGCTTGATAAAATAATTTTTTTCATCGAAAGCCTCGAGAAATTATTCAGTCTAAAAATTAATATAATTAAACATCATGCTGTTTATTTATAAATATTTTATTATTACTCAATTAATACAAACTATTCTATATACAATAAGTTTACTGCTCGCTTAAAAAGCTATTTACATAATTAAAAACTCTGTGTAATTAATCACTAAAAAAACTTGACTCAAAAGATTGTTAAAAAAAAATGTAGATATTTATAATATATTTTCTATATTGTATTAAAAAAATTAAAGCAGGAAAAGTAAAGTGACAGTAAAATCTTTAAAAGAAACAAGAAGGGACCTGATTCTTAAATCAGCAGAAAAAGTTTTTTCGGAAAAAGGCTTTCTTAATTCAACTATATCCGACGTTGCAAAAGAGACCGGCGTTTCGGATACAACTATCTATGAATATTTCTCATCAAAAGAAGAACTTCTTTTTTCAATTCCGCGGGATGGTATTGAATTAAGTAAGGATATATTAAATTCCCACTTAAACTATATAAGTGGTACAAGCAACAAGATAAGAGCAATGATTTATCATCTATGCAAATATTATCAGGAAAATCCCTATTTTGCATCCATATCTTTAATGACTCTCAAGACCAACAAAAAGTTTATGGAGACCGACATTTACAAGGACCTTATAGAATACTATAAGATAGTAGTAAATGTAGTTAATCAGGGAATCCGTGACGGAGAGTTAAAAAATGATATAAATCCATACTTTGTCAGAGCTGTTATTATTGGAAGTATTGAATTTGTTGTAGTAAGATGGTTAATGTATGGCTGCCCTGATGATAAGACTCAACCTATAAACAATGTCGATCCTTTATATAAACTAATAATGGGCGGCATACAAAAATATAGTAAGATGCCAAATTTCAATTTTAAGATTAAGATAGAGCCTGATGACGGAGATGGTTTGGAGTAGGGTTATTGTTTAAAATTGCTGCGCTGTCATTTTATTGATGAACTTATTCTGTACATTGATTAAGATATAATATATTGTTTTAATGATTATGATTTCTCAATTTATCAATCCTGCTTAAATATTTTTGAATATATGTTCTTAAAAAAATAAAAACAACTTGACGCCGAAGTTTAACTGTAATATATGAATTTAAATAGAGGATAATTTTTTTAAAATCCGAATTTTATTATAATTATAACAAAAAAAAATTTTATGACAAATATTTTAATTGACAGAAAACTGAAAGTATGGCATAATAGATTATCCGTTATCCGTTATCCGTTATCCGTTATCCGTTATCCGTTATCCGTTATCCGTTATCCGTTATCCGTTATCCGTTATCCGTTATC
>WRGT01000061.1 GCA_009787025.1 Spirochaetota bacterium | reverse complement strand
AAAGTAAACAGTTGGGGCACAAAATTTTGTGCCCGGACGTACATTTGCTGTTTTCATTTTTTTATTCTCCTGTATAGAATACGATTGAACAGGGCAGGAAATAAAAATTTTTTTGTGATTTTTGAATTTTTTTTATCCAACTTTTTTGGGTCACTTCAATGCCTTGTCTCTACAGTGGCAACGGCAACAACAAATTTATACATACAAATAATAATTATAAACCCCTCATAAATCACCGATAATTAATAAAAATGTTATATTATAGTTAAAATTGATGTATAAATTCTCTATTTCAGATACAAAAAACGGATTTAAAACAATATCGGTAATAAGTTCAGCCGGCAAAGAGATAAAGCTGCACTCCTCTTACGATCCCATTAAAGAAGCCGAAAGAAACATTGATACGTTCGATAAAGGGAGGTCGTCAATTATTATTGTGTCCGGTGTTGCGCTTGGTTATCATATAAAATTTTTGAAAGAAAAATATCCTGATATAAAAATTGTTGCTGTTGAAAAAGAAAAAGAGATTCAGTTAAAATGCAATGAATACTATCCCGAAACATTAAGTGATACACCTGTCATAAACTCTCTGCGCGATATTGAATCAATCTTCTCAAATATAGATCTCCCAAACTTTAAAGGAATTGCACATTATATACATAAACCGTCCTATCAGTTGAATCAGGAGTTTTATGATGAAATTGCAGATAATATCAAACTATATATATCTTCGAGAATAAGCGACCTTCTTACAAGATTTGAATTTGAAGAAAAATGGATAGAGAATATCTTCAAAAACCTGAAGCATATAGAACATTCAACTGATGTTGCTCAACTTTTTGGGAAATTCCGTGATATACCCGGCGTAATTGTCTCGGCAGGACCATCCCTCAAAAACAATGTTGAAGAATTAAAAAAAATAAAAGATAAGGCGGTAATAGTTGCTGTTGATACATCTTTAAAAATACTTGCCAATCATAATATAGAGCCGCATTTTGTATTAACGCTTGACGCTCAAAAGCACAGCATAAAACATTTTTCAGGAATCAAACCTAAAAATACAATATTAATTGCAGATATAGTAAGCTGCCCCTCAATCTTAAATTCCTACAATGGAGAAAAGATAATAAGTACCACTTCAAAATATTATCAGGACCCTGACGGCAATACTATACGTGAAACAACTCCCATGATCGATTGGATTGAAAAAAAAAGTTTACCTCTGGGGGACATCCAATCAGGCGGGTCGGTTTCAACAAGCGCGTTTGATCTGCTTCTGAATATGGGATGTAATCCTGTTATCTTAGTTGGACAAGACCTGGCATACACAGGGAGAGAATATCATTGCAGCGGAACATATCACAACGATGATTGGATTCCGGGAATAAACAGATTTCTTAACCTCGATACAATCAATCAGAATATTATAAGAAAAAGAAGTTTTAAGTATGTCAGGAGTTATGGCGGGAAAGGCTTAGTAATATCGGATTATGTTTTTGATCTCTATAAATCTTGGTTTGAAGATTCTGCCGGCAGGGTGCCTGTTACTGTGGTAAATTCTTCCGGAGGCGGAGCAAAGGTCAATAATACAACAGAGATGAGCTTGTATGACGGAGTGAATCTTGGGAAAAAAAATGTTAATCCTTCGTCAATTATTGAGAAAATTATATCAAATAAAACCGATAGAAATATTGATAGAGTAAAAAAGGCATTAGCTGTAGAATATAAGAAACTGAATTTAATAGATACATCAGATAATCTTGATGATAATACTATGAAAAAAATCAATTCAGCTCTGAGTGACGATGAAACTAACGAACTGCTAAGACCGCTTATGAGAAAAACCGAGTTCTATCTGGCGCGGCATGAATTTGAAGCCGACAAAGAGAGAACGATTTTTTTTAATGACATAAAACTTGCCGTACGCAAGGTAAAAAAATTTATAGAATCGTCAGGCATGATTGAATCAGAACAAAGAGTTAAAACATGAAAAAAATAATTTTAATCATATTATTCATTATCTTAAACTCAGGCAGCTATGGAAAAAACGATGTTGCCGTTGACTGGTTGAATGGTAAAATAATTTCAATAGGCGACAGCAGTATGTCTATTGATGAAAATGGAAATCCCATAGACATTGAAACAAACAGCGTACTGTCAATATCCGAAGCAAGGAATATATCGTATGAAAGGTCAAGAGAGAAAGCCTTAATCAATGCAATTAATATAATTAATACTATACAGGTTGACAATGAGAAAAAAATAGCGGATTTAATAAAGATTGATCCCGTTGTTCGCAGGAACATATATGAGGTTATTGAAAAAAATTCTACCTACAAAGATGTAACGTCAAATTATCTCATTTCATCATGTAAATTTGAGTTAAATACGGGATATCTCGCAGAAGCAGTAAATTACAGCTTCCCAAAAGATAATTTCCCGATTCAAGATAATATAGAAATTTCAACTCTATATTCTTCAATTATTATTGATGTTAGAGGTCTGAATATAAAACCTATGCTGATCCCGTCTGTTTTAAATGAAAGCGGTCTTGAGGTTTATAATAAAAATTTTATCAATCCTGCTGATGCTGTTAAATATAATGTAGTATCATATGTTTATACGGAAAAAGATGCTATTAAGCATAAAAAAGCAGGCAAAAATCCTCTATTTTGTATTGCATTAAAGAATATAAACGGCAACCCCGTTATATCAGACAGTGATATAAAAAAAATCTTTAGCCATAAAAAAAATATTGAATATTTGCAAAAGTGCAGAGTAATATTTATTATTGACAGGTTATAATATGAATCCAACTAAAATTTTTACATCAATTATAATTTTAACAAACAGGCTGATTGATTCATTAAACTATAAGACAGTAGAAACAATTAAGAGAAGTTTTTTCTTTTTTATATTTGTTATGTGCATTATCGGTATAATTATAGGCTACAGAATAGGTTCCGGTGAAGCAAAGATTAAGAAAACGCCGCTTGCAGAATATGTTAATGACACATTCAGACTTGATATTAATAAAGGTGACGGAGACTTTTCGGAAATACTGAAAAATGAAATGTTAAACGAAGCTCCCATGAATAATTTCAATAAATACGATTTCCCCTTAAGAGAAAACTTTAATCCGGAATTTAAAAAAGGTATTATGGAATCTGACAGCAAAATACCCGATCCTGATCTTTCAGATAAACCGTTTAAGCCCGAAACTCCTATTGATGATTATTCTTCTAAATTTGATCAACAGAAAAATGATCAATCTATAAAAATATTGGATAAACAAAAAAGCGATGATACAAAAATTGATGACAATAAAAGCAGCTCAATATTTAATGATGACCAACCTTTTAATAAAACAGAGATAAAAAATCCTGACGATAAGAATATTATTAGAATATTGGATAAAGACAAAGATAAGAACACAATTCCACAGCCAATAAAAAAAGATACCGGAATCATTGATAAATGAAAAAATTTATTATAATCCTTCTGTTAATCAGTAATGCAGCATATTCAAAAGACTATCATAGAACTGAAGAGATAATAAACAGTATCCTTGCAGAAGAGAGTGACGAAAGTAATAAAAAAATAGAACAACCAAAAACCAAACCGGAAGAAAACGCCGGTAAAAACAATAAAGATAAGCCAAAAAATAATCAGGACACTGCAAAGAAAAACAGCGCCATGAGCGGCAAGGATGAAGTTCTCCTTAAGACCGGCATCCAGTTTTACGAAAGCGGACTATTTGATCATTCGCTTGCCAGATTTGAAGACCTGATAAAAAACTATCCCTCAAGCCCTTTTGTAAATAATGCAAGAATGTGGACAGGGAAGATATATCTAAAAAAATATAAGTATGACGATGCAATAAAGCAATTTGATGATATTAAAGAACAATCCGGCGAGTATCCTGCGTCACTATATTACAAGGCAGAAGTATATAAATATAAAAGTGATACCATCAGCGCAATTGATTTTTATCAAAAAGTATCCTCTTCATATCCGGAACATGAACTTGCGGATAAATCAATTATAAATTCCGGCAAGCTCTATTTAAACAGCGGTAAAGGATATCAGGCTCTTGAATCAGCTATAAAAATTATCCGTTATTATAAGGATAGGGATACTATTGATGATGCATATTATCTTATAGCAAAAGTCTATGAAAAAGATCAACTATTGAAGGATATGGAGATATCCAGAAAATTCTATAAAATATTCCTCAAAAAGGCTGATCAAAATCAAAAACATTTTGCAGATTCTCCACTTCTTGAAACTGTTAAGAAAGACCTGCAATATATCGAAAAAACATATTTTAAATTTGAAAATTGATATATACTCTTTAGACATTGAAAAACTTTGCTATTTCTCTTTCTTCTTTTCTTCAATCTTCTTTAAGACTTTCTCCTGAATCTCCTTTGGTGAAGGAACATGCTTATGAAATTCCATTGAATAGTTTGCTCTGCCGCTTGTAATATTCCTGAGTTGTGTAGCATAACCAAACATCTCCATTAAAGGAACAAAACCATTTAGTTTTTGAGAGCCTTTCCTGTGCCTTCTCATAGATTCAATCTTTCCGCGCCTCCTGTTTATATCGCCTATTACATCGCCTATATAATCATCAGGCGTGTTTACTTCAAGTTTCATAACAGGTTCAAGCAGGACCGGGTTACACTTTAAGAATGCCTGTTTAAAGGCAATAGAAGCGCATGTTCTAAAAGCCATATCCGAAGAATCTACTTCATGATATGATCCGTCAACAAGAACTACCTTAACATCCACTATCGGAGATGAGGATATAACCCCTGCAGCTAAGACAGATTCAATCCCTTTTTGAACAGATGGAATAAATTCCACAGGAATAGCTCCGCCCTTTATATGATCAATAAATTCAAAACCCTTATCCATATTCGGCTCAACCCTTAGAACAACATGAGCAAACTGTCCCTTTCCTCCGGTCTGTTTTGAATGCTTATAATTAACCTCAAACTCGCCTGTTATAGTCTCTCTAAAAGCTACGGACGGTTCGCCCACTATAGCTTCTATATTAAATTCATGTTTTAATCTATCAATAATTATCTCAAGGTGAAGTTCTCCCATACCTGAAATAACAGTCTCATTAGTTTCATCATCATATCTGACATTAAACGAAGGGTCTTCCATGGCAAGCTTCCTTAGAGCCGAACCAAGTTTCTCATCTTCTTTCTTTGAAGGGGGAGAAATCTTTAATTCTATTACTG
The DNA here is from genome assembly GCA_009787025.1 of Spirochaetota bacterium. Taxonomy (GTDB): domain Bacteria; phylum Spirochaetota; class UBA4802; order UBA4802; family UBA5550; genus WRGT01. The sequence continues at coordinate 32,632 of WRGT01000061.1, read as the reverse complement.
TCGGCGGAATAAAGATCGATTCTAAAAATAACGGATGCGCCTTATCACACAACGTATCACCGGTCTTAGTGTACTTCATACCTATCAACGCTACGATACTGCCGGGACCTGCGCTTTCTATATCTTCTCTTTCATCTGCTTTGATCTTTAAGATACGCCCTATTCTCTCTTCTTTGTCTTTTGTAGAGTTATAAACAGGCATCCCTGTCTTCAACTCGCCTGAGTATATCCTGACAAATGTTTGCTGTCCCACATAGTTATCATGAATTAGTTTAAACGCCAAGCCGCAAAACGGTTCTTTAACCGAAGGCGTTCTGCTATGGGTCTTCTCAGGGTTGTCTATATCCATTCCTATTATTGAGCCAACGTCAATAGGCGAAGGGAGATAATCTATTATTGCATCAAGCAGCAGGTGAACCCCCTTATTCTTATATGATGAACCGCAAAAAACAGGAGTAACCATAACCTTTAAAACTGCATCTCTTGCCGCTTTTTTTAAAAGTACAGAGTCAACATCATCTCCATTCAGAAATAACTCCATGACCTCTTCATTATAGTCTGCAATCTTTTCTGTAAGATATTGCCTTGCTTCATCAACCTTTGCCTTGTATTCGTCAGGTATATCTATCTCTTTTTTTACAAGCCCTTCAAAGATATAGGCTCTCTTCTCAATAACATCTATGGAGCCTTGAAAATTATCTTCAACGCCAATAGGTATATGAAAGGGAACCGGATTTGCATCAAGGTATTTATCCATTTGGCTGACAACCTCGTTAAAATCCGCCCCAATCCTGTCCATTTTATTAATGAATGCAATTCTTGGAACCTTATATCTGTCTGCCTGATTCCAAACAGTCTCACTTTGCGGTTCTACTCCCGAAACTGCGCAAAAGAGGGCAACCATCCCGTCAATTACTCGAAGCGACCGCTCTACCTCTACGGTAAAGTCCACGTGTCCGGGCGTATCAATAATATTTATCTGGTGGTCATTCCATGTGCATGAAATAGCTGCAGAGGCTATGGTAATACCCCTCTCCTGCTCCTGTTTCATAAAATCCATTGTTGCCTGACCATCATGAACCTCGCCAAGTTTTCTTGTTGATCCGGTAAAGAACAGAAGTCTTTCGGTAGTAGTTGTTTTCCCTGCATCAATATGAGCAGCAATACCAATATTGCGAATTTTTTGTAACGGCATATATACCTCACATATTTATAATGTCATAATCATATACAATTTATATTATTTTTTGCCAGAGTGGTTTATGTTGAGTTATTCTCCAAATAAAGCCGGACAATAATAATAAATTCCAAGCGTTGATTAACTTAAGAAAGCCATAATCAATTTACTGCTGATTTATGTCAAATTATTTTTGATCTGAAATAATTTTTAATAATTCAAGCTGAATCTCTGCATTATATCCGGCAGATGTGCCCGGGTGTTCGGCAATGATATATTTAAAAATTTCCTCTGCCTTTAAATCAAATCCCATTTTCTTATAGCATATACCTATTTGAAAATATGCATCAATCCCATCCTCTGTAGTGCTAAATTCCTGATAGAGCTTTTTATAAGCTTCTATTGCTTTTTGATATTCAAAGAATCTTATATAGATTTCAGCTATTTTCTTTAATGCCTCACTGCGATGTACGCCGTCAAAAAAAATCTCAATATACTCATTAAACTCACTCAATGCCCTGTCAAATTTTCCAAGTTTGTAAAACTCCATGCTATTCTGAAACTTAATGTCATCTGCTTCTTTTTTCAAAGAGCCGGAAACCACACTACCGGAACTATCTTGTGCAATTGAATTAATGCACATGGTCAAAACCAAAAATAATCCTAAAAAATACCTTAATTTTTTCATAAGAACCTCTTTGGATTATGTCTCATTAATATATATATTTATCGACTAAAAAAAATTTTTTTTTTAGAAAAATCGTAAAAACTTTCGCTTATTTGAACCGTTTGCTGCAAAAATGCGCATAAAAAATATTATTTAGTGAATACGGCAAGATTATATTAATTAAAAAAATTGTATCAAAATAAGATTTTATTTTTTTGATGGTGTTTATTATAAAAAAATAGTATAATTATTGCTATAGCAAAAAATAAAAATGACGCCGGAAATTACTATAAGAAGAGCCCAATTCACAGATATTGATTTGGTTTTTGAAATTGAACAGGAGTCAATAAACTCATGGAGTTGTGATCAATTCATTCAGGAACTGAGTAATAGATTCTCAATATTTCTTGTTGCGGAGAGTAAAAACAGTATTGTCGGTTATGCAATTGCATGGAGAGTTGCAGACGAGATTCAAATCAACAGTATTTCGGTAAAAAAAAATTTTAGAAAACAGGGTGTCGGCAGTAAACTTCTTGCAGAGATTATCAAAAATGATTCAGATAAAGTCTTTTCGCGCGCCATACTTGATGTGAGAAGTAAGAATATCGAGGCAATAAACTTTTATACATACAACGGCTTTACAAAAAACGGAATAAGAAAAAACTATTATAATGATGACGATGCGGTTTTAATGGAGAAAGTATTATAGAATGAAGATTAAGAGTGTTTCATTTTTAAAGAGTTGTACCAATTCATCGCAATTCCCTGAATTTGATTATCCCGAATTTGCTTTTTTCGGAAGATCAAATGTTGGGAAGTCGTCTCTTTTGAACATGATTTTAGGACAGAAGAACCTTGTTAAAACAGGTTCAAGACCGGGCGTAACTAAAACGATAAATTTTTTTATAGTAAACGATAACAGATCATTTGCAGATATGCCGGGTTTTGGATATGCCAAGCTTCCAATGGAAATAAAGAAAAAATTCCTGCCGATGGTTAAAGAGTATATTGATAAAAGAAAAAATCTTAAACTTGCATTCCTGTTAATAGATATAAGAAGGGTACCGGGAGATTATGAAAGGGATATAATCTCACTGCTTACAAACAATAAAGTCTCTGTTGTTATAACATTAACTAAGTGCGACAAATTATCTAATAACCAAAGGTCTAAGAGTATTGCTAATATACAAAATGCGCTTGATATAGACAGGGACTCCATCTTTTTAACATCGGCTGAAACAGGCGAAGGGAAAAAAGAACTGTTAAGCCTTATAGATGAGTTTTCTTGATACTATGCGTTTATAAAATTTTATTTTAATTTCTATTCATTCCGCAGGGCGTTTGTTTATGTTATTTATTTATTTATTTATTTATTTTTTATTTTTATTTTTATTTTTTTTAGTTTTAGCCTGCTTTTTTTCAGCTTTAGCCTGCTTTGCAATTTCTAAATTCTTTTTTGCAACAGTATGGTTAGGGTCAATCCGCAGCGCAGCTTCAAATTCGGCTATTGCGCGGTCATAGTCTCCTTTACTATAATACACATCACCGCGACTATCATACGCATCGGCAGAATTAGGATCAAGCCTGATTGCCTCATTTATGTCTGATATTGCGCGATCATAATCTCCTTTATCTAAGTACGCATTACCGCGATTATTATATGCAGCGACAGAATTAGGATCAAGTCTGATTACCTCATTATAGTCTGTTATTGCGCTGTCATAGTCTCCTTTACCTAAGTACGCATTACCGCGATTATTATATGCAGCGGCATCATTAGGATCAAGTCTGATTGCTTCATTATAGTCTGTTATTGCACGGTCATTGTTTCTTTTTGCAGCGTACGCAACACCCCGATTATTATATGCATCGGCATGATTAGGATTAAGCCTGATTGCCTCATTATAGTCTATTATGGCGCTGTCATAGTCTCCTTTTGCAGCGTACGCAATACCGCGATTATTATATGCGTATGCGTTAACATTATTAGAATCAAGCCTGATTGCCTCATTATAGTCTGTTATTGCACTGTCATAGTCTCCTTTATCTAAGTACGCATTACCGCGATTATAATATGCAGCGCCAGAATTAGGATCAAGCTTGATTGCCTCATTAAAAGCTGATATGGCGCTGTCATAGTCTCCTTTTTTCTTGTACACAGTACCGCGATTAGTATATGCATCGGCATAATTAGAATCAAGTCTGATTGCCTCATTAAAGGCTGATATGGCGCTGTCATAGTCTCCCTTTTCAGCGTAGGCAATACCGCGATCATTATATGCGTATGCGTTAACATTATTAGGATCAAGCCTGATGACCTCTTTATCGTCTGATATTGCGCAATCATACTCTTCTTTGGGTTCTACCGAAGAGGGGCTGCTTGCGCAGCTTGCTATTAAAACTGCTATTGCTATTACAAAAAGTTTATAAAGTTTATTCATGGCTGATATTGTCTCCCATAGCTCAATTTCTACTGTGTAATAGAATCTCCTTAACTTATTTGATACTTATGAACTGAACGCTTTTTCTAAGATTATTATAGCGAGGCTTACTGTGTAAAGAAAAAATTTGTTCATGGAAAACTTTCTGCCATTATTAAATTATTAAATTTTGTGTTTTATGATTGCCATAACCTACATCACTTGATGCTTTGATTATCGAATAAAATTGCCTGCTTATGTCTGTCCGACTAAGCGATGATTAAATTCAGTTCTGCCGCAATCTCTTGGTTGATGACATATACTTCAGGTTTCCATATACTATTCAGATACAGCGGCAAAACAGCAGTAAGCGCTCTTACTATATTCTTGCACCATTCGGGCTCATGTTTCTTTATCACTAATAGAAACACAAGTGAAACCTTTTCAGGCAGAACGAAGTCGTTGGGAAGCGCATTTTCCGCCACACCGACTTCTACAGATGAAAACAGATTAAGCGAATGTATGAATTTATCGCTTATCTCTTTTATCTCCGATTCAAATCTTGCGAGATTCTCCTCGCTTGGATTGTCCGGGTTGGGGAAGGTTGTTTTTGCCTCAACAAATAACAGCTTATCATCTTTAACACGGACAAACTCAACCGACCGAACACCTTCGCCTATATTCGTATAAACCTTTGATTTCTCAATATGAAAGATATTTTCGGCAATAAAATCCATGCCGCTCTCTGTAATAACACTAACCATTGCCACCCAACCCTCTCTCAATTTCTTTCTTGTACAGTTTCACCGGTTCGGCAGTAAGGTTGTTCGGTTCAAGTAAATCAAAGCGATCACCAATGTTTGTTTTAATCTGATCGCCATCTTTGTACAGCGAATAAAACATCACGCTGTCATCCTTCTTACGATTAACCGCAAAGTAACTTGCAAGTATCTCGCTATGCGTTGCTATAAAGATTTGAACACCGTTACGTGACAGTTCAAGCAGAATATCCACAAGCGCCGGCACGAGTTCCGGATTGAGGCTGTTTTCAGGTTCATCCCAAAAAAGAATAGAACCTGATTCCAGTTGCCCGCTTGATACTAATAAACCAAGAAAGCCAAACTTTTTATACCCAGACGCTTCATCGGCAAACGGGATACGGCTGCCGTCTGTTTTCAGCGTATAGAATGACCCGTCGCCCTTATCCCAATGTACATTACCGCCGATAATAGCGACGATTTTCTGTCCAATAGACTTCTGTGTTTCGGATTGTTCTTGTGTCGGCACGTCTTGCGCGGCAATCAGTACATCTTTGTATTCCGGCCCGAATCCTGTCTGCTTTTGTTCGATAAAGGTCAACAGCCCTTTCGCGTGTTCAAGGATGTCTTTTTCAGGAATATAAACAGGACGAATGCCTTTTGTAATATCGAGAGTAGTAGTTACGCCATCGTATTGTATTAAATTCTCCCCTCTATCAAAAATAACTTTTCCGGGAGAACCAGGAATACTGCTATGAAACGCAGGCATTTTTGCTCTTCTATATAGCGCTTTCAACAGCGTAGTCTTGCCTGTAGCATTTCCACCAATAAACACATTTACGCCGAGGCAAAAGTCTGCCGTAAACTCGTCCTTAAACACGCGAAAATCCTTAATCTCTACTCGATCAATAGGCATTTTATTGACCTCCTATTCAAAAGATAACCGTACTGCCTTTCACATCACTTTGTTTATATTTCAATTTTTTTATACTTATTTCATTTTCATAATAAAATTCAGCGGCAAACTTTCATTAATTATTTGCAAATTTGATATAGAAGTTTCAGTTATTCAATAACGAAAAAAAATCTAAAGCTGAGTCATAAGATACATGATTCTGCTTGCCTTCTCTTTTAACGGTGAGAGAGTCAGCAGGTATGGAGTAATACTCATTCTCCCTTCAGCCTCAGAGCTTGCATCCATCTGACGCAGAACATCAATTATTAGCGTCTCTTCCCAATTAGCCATAATCTTAACCGATTCAAGCGGAGGCATATTTGACATTTTATTGGCGAGGACAATGACATTTTTTCTATAGCCCGAATCTTTCTTTAAATCATCGTCAAATTTCTTGCGTTCCAGATCAAGACCTTTTCTAATCTGTTCCAGTTTATCCTTTTCGGCATTTATCTCTTTTTCTCTCTCAGCAAGAAGAGCCTCTCTTTTATCAAGTTCTTCAATCCGTTCAAGGAGTTTATCCTTCTCTTTTCCAAACTCCTCTTTCTCTATCAAAGACGGTTCATCTCCGGAGGCATCGAGTGACAAATCTTCTCTCTCCGTCAGAGATCTGAATTTATTACCAAAATTAAATAATCCTATACTATCAAGCCAAAAGAGACTGATACCGCACAGAAATATGATTAGGATAATTAAAAATATTATTTTTGATCTATTTTGTACTGCCATAATCCCACCTCATTATGTATTATCTGCTGTTATCTCCATTGTATAAATCTAAAACCTTCTTAACATATTCTTTAGTCTCTTTAAAATTGGGGACACCGCCTGCTCTATCAACACTTCTTTGACCGGCATTATATGCAGCGAGCGCTAACTTGTAATCTCCGTTATTTCTATCAATAAGATTTTTAAGAAGGGTAACTCCGCCTTTTATATTCTCTTCCGGATCAAATGGATTTTCAACACCAAGTTCCATTGCTGTTTCAGGCATAAGTTGAACTAAACCCATTGCCCCTTTTCGAGAGACAGCTTCAACATTATAATCAGATTCAACTTTTATAAGAGAATGAACAAGATCCGAAGGGACGCCGGTTTTTCTGGAATAATAATCAACTATCTTATCTATATCCTTCCTTGTTACACTCCCCTCTTCATATAGACCATATGGCTTGTTCAGAAGACCGACCTTCTCGTCAATCATCTCATCAAATCTTTTATCTTTTACCTTCCCCTCTTGATTTATCGCATCTTTTTTCTGCGGCATCAAACCAAATCTACTCTTTATCTCTTTGATTCGCAGCATGACATTATACATATCTTCAATCATAAACACCTCACATCAATTTTCTATGATAAAGTTTTTGATTCATATCGTCATTCTCTTTAGCCGTAGTTCTATTGAATTCATACATATACTCTTCAAATTTCCGTTCTTTAAGTTTTTCTACAATTTTCTTCTCCCTTGAAGCTATAACGAGCCTTGCTCTTACTTCATCTACAACCGGCTGCATATCATCTATTCTTCTTTGCGCTTCTACTATTGCATTACGCGCCGTATCGGCATATCTCATTATGAGCATTGCTTCTTCCGGCGAACATATACCCTTTCTTAATTTTCCGCTATACTCCGATTCATATTTAGTTATTTTATTCTTTAAATCCTCCTGAAGCATTCTCTCTTTATTCTGAACTGATAGAACCTTCATGAGTTCATGTTTTACTTCCGTCTCTTTTGCTTCTCTTATATCTAAAAGTTTTTGAAGCGAAAAAACAAATTTTTTCATTATACTGCCTATCTAATAACCCGCGCAAATGCCGGAGTATTTACAGTCTGCGCAGCTCTGGTTTTTTTATCTTCAGGAATCATCATTGATATAATCCTTTCTCTAATTGTTGCAAAATCATTGTGTTCATAAATTCCCTGCTTCAAAAAATCATTCATATCATTAATTAAACTTATTGCCCTGTCAACAACAGGGTTTGCGCCGCGGACATATCCCCCCAGATTAATAAGATCTTCAGCCTCTGTATATGCGGCTAAAAGCTCTCTGAAAATATTAGCCGCCTTTAAATGCTTTTCATCAACTACATCTTTCATACATCTTGAAATAGAATCCAGTACATTCACTGCCGGATAATGCCCCCTGTTTGCAAATTTACGGTCAAGTACAATATGCCCGTCAAGAATCCCTCTTGCAGCATCGGCAATAGGTTCATTCATATCATCTCCCTCAACAAGGATGCTGTAAAATCCCGTAATGCTCCCGCCGGTTAAGCTTGTGCCGGCTCTTTCTAACAGCTTTGGCATCATACTAAAAACAGACGGCGGATATCCCCTTGTTGCAGACGGTTCGCCTGCAGCAAGTCCAACCTCTCTCTGCGCCATTGCAAATCGTGTTACAGAGTCCATTAATAAGTTTACAGCCAACCCTTGATCGCGAAAATACTCTGCAACTGCATGCGCAAGAAATGCTCCTCTTAATCTTATCATAGGGGGCTGGTCGGATGTTGCTGCAACAACAACAGATCTTTTTAATCCGTCAGGTCCAAGTTCTTTTTCAACAAAATCCTTTACCTCTCTCCCTCTTTCTCCAATAAGCGCAATAACATTAACATCTGCATCTGTATATCTTGCAATCATTCCAATAACAGTAGATTTCCCAACGCCGGATCCGGCAAAGATACCTATCCTCTGACCGCGTCCAATAGTAATCAACGAATCAATTGATCGTATTCCAACAGAAAGAGGTTCTGTTATTATTCTTCTATCAAGCGGATTAGTCTCTCTCCCCTCTACAGGATATTTAGACCTTGTAAATATTTCGCCTTTGCCGTCTAAAGGTTTCCCTATTCCGGAAATAACCCTTCCTAAGAGCTCTGGCCCAACAGGCGCAGTTAAAGACGTACCAGCCGAATAGACTTCAGCGCCTGAGACAACGCCCTTCATTTCGCCGATAGGCATTAGTATTACTCTGTTCCTGTTAAACCCTACAACTTCAGCATAGAGATATTGACTCTGCCCTGTCTTTATTTTACACAGATCGCCGTATTTTACGGCAGGTCCGACAGATTCTATCGTAAGTCCGACGATTCTCTCAACAGTACCGGCAAACTTGACCACTTCGAGTTCATCTAACAATTCTTTATACTTAGATAGAACGTCAACTCTTTCGTATGGCAGTATATTGATCAATATTATGTCTCCTAAACTTTTTAAATTTTACGGATACTTTTTATATATCCGTAAATCTAACTAAAGCGTACTGGTATTTCTAATTGCCTCTTCAATTGCATCAAGCTGTGTTGAAATCCTTGCATCAATTGTCCCAACATCGGTCTCAATGATACAACCGCCTCTTTCAATTCTCGAATCTTCATATATATTAACCTTCTTAAGAGACTCCATCATCTTAATAAGTTCGTCTTTATGCGCTGTTGTCATATCAAGGTCTGCAAAGTTTACTTTTATATCAATTCTGTCACGATCTTTGACTCGTTTAATAGCTTCCCTGATATTGTTGATTACAATTTCTCTTCTTTCTACAATTTCATCCTTAATCACTTTTCTTGCTATCATAAGGATCATCTCTGTCATAAGCTTCTCCGAAGACTTAATAAGATCATCTCTAATATCTACAGCCGTAGATACAACAGTGCTTAATCTGTCAATAAGCCTCATTACCTCAGCTTGTCCCTCTTTATAGCCTTCTTCTCGTCCTGCCTCATGCCCCTTCATATAGGCATCATGTTCTATCTCTGAAACCTTCTTTTCAGCCTCAAGGATAATCTTTTCAGCTTCAAAGTTACTCCTTTCTATTTCACGTTCCGACTCTGCTATGTGTTTCTCTTTTTCTATCTTAATCTGGTCTCTAATCTTCTCCAGTTCATTAAAAGCTATAGTCTTCCCTTCCTCTACTATTTTACGCGCTCTATCATTCGCCTGTTCAAGTATAAGTCTCGACTCTTCTTCCGTCTCGCGTCTATAACGTTCTAATTCAGCCTCCATCTCTTCAATAGAAGGACCTCTATAAATATCAATCGGATTTCCGGCATCATCCATCTCAAACTCTTGGTAATCTTCCGAGTCAATGAGATTTTTTTGATATTTAGCCGGAAGTTCAACCTGCTTAACGGCTGTTATATGTTGAATTTCACTTGGTTTAAATACTAACTTAGACAACTAATTCCTCCTCTCCGGTTCTTGCTACAACTATTTCTCCGGCATCTTCAAGTTTTCTTATTATATTTACAATTTTCTGCTGCGCCTCTTCAACATCTCTAAGCCTTATTGGTCCCATGAAATCCATATCTTCACTAAGGAGCGATGCGGCGCGCTTTGACATATTTCTAAAAATCTTCTCCTGAACCTCATTATCAACACCTTTAAGCGCTTTAGCCAACTCCTGAGTGTCAACCTCACGCAGAACCTTTTGTATTGATCTGTCGTCAAGCAGTACAATATCTTCGAATACGAACATGCGTTTTTTGATCTCTTCTGCAAGTTCCGGATCTTCCTCTTCAAGAGCCTCAATAATAATCTTTTCGGTACCACGGTCAACATTGTTTAATATTTCAACAACAGTATCTATACCGCCAGCCTGAGTAAAATCCTCACTTGCAAGCGTTGACAGTTTTCTCTCAAGAACACGTTCAACTTCACGCAGAACATCGGGAGACGTTCTTTTCATTTCAGCAATTCTTCGTGCAACATCAGCCTGAACATTGTGCGGCAGTTCTGCAAGTATCTGAGCGCTCTTTTGAGGATCTAAATATGCCAATATCAACGCTATAGTCTGCGGATGTTCTCCCTGAATAAAGTTTAACAAATGGCTGGGGTCTGTTCTCCTGATAAAATCGAACGGTCTTACCTGAAGCGATGAAGTCAGCCTGTTTACAATATCTATAGCTTTTTGAGTACCAAGCGCCCTTTCAAGAATATCTCTGGCATAATCTATACCTCCCTGAGATATAAATTCCTGCGCCATCATCATCTCTTGAAATTCCTGTAAAACTCTGTCTTTATCTTCAGGTTCAATCTTATCAAGTCTGGCTATTTCAAATGTCAACTGTTCAATCTCATCCTCTCTCAGATGTTTAAACACTTCTGATGAAACATCAGATCCAAGAGAAACAAGAAATATGGCAGCCTTCTGCCTTCCTGTCAGTTGAGATTTCTTAGATTGAAGCATTTATTAACCCCGCAACACAAAAAAAATAATCATATAGTAGCCGCTTTAGACAATATATCGGCAAAATCAACCCTTTTTCAAACTAATAAAAATCTATTCTTCCGCAAGCCATGTTCTTAGCAGTTTAGCCACATCATCAGGTCTTTCCTTAGCTAATTGCAATGCGCTCTGCTGTAATTCAAGCCTTGCCCTCTCCTCAAGCGAGAGTTCAACATCAATACCCTCATCCTCTGCCGCTTTAAGAGCAGCCTCCCTCATACGCTGTTGTTCAAGGGCAAGAGCCTCTTCTCTTGCGCGCCTTCTCCTTTCAAGTTCTCTCTGTATAGTCTTAAATAGAATAAATCCTACAAAAAGCGCAGCTAAAGCTATGAGTATTGATAGAACAAGCATTTTTATCTGTTCTTTTCTTCTAAATTCCTCCCTTAATGAAGCCCAATAGCTTGTTCTATCAAACATTATATTCTCAACAGCAACCTGATCCCCTCTTTCTATCTTAAAATTTATAGCCGTTTTAATAATTTTTTCAGCTTTTTTCAAATCATCCGCTGTTATCGGAGTCTGAACAGGCGATTTATTCGGATCAAGGTCATAATCTCCGCTTGGCGTACGCGGAAGATCCTGTAAACCGTCAATTGCCACAGCCACACTAACACGGCTTATGTCATATGGAGCCCGCGCAATAGATCTTGTAGTTTTATTAACAGCATTATTTATAATATCTTCTGTTTTATTATATTTTGCAAATTGATCATCAGCAGCCTTATACCCCGGAGGCGTATTTGAATCTGTTCCCGCAGGTCCTTCAGGATTCCAGCCGTGTCCCTGAAAATTCTCTGCCGTATTTTTTCTTGAGATTGGAATAGATTCTCTAACCTCTCTTGTAGAATATGGAAGTTTAGGGTCATCGGGGGTCCATGTTATTGGAGTATATTCGGTCTGCTCTTCGCTTATTTTATCCCAGTTAAAGTCCATATTTAATCTTACAATCTGTATTCTATCAGGGGTAAATATATTTTCAAGACCGTCTCTGATATCTTTTAAAATCCTGACCCTTGCCTGCTCCTCAATCTTTTTCCTATACTCTATCATAGTATATTCTCTCTTTTCATTTTCAAGGTCATCGTCAAAATCAGATATAATTTTACCAAATTCATCCGTAACAGTTACATTCTCAGGCTTTAATCTTGATCCTACAGCTCTGGATACAAGAAAGGTTATACCTTTTATCTCTTTTGTGCTGAGTTTCTCATAACCGGGTGCAAGATGTACCGTTACTGCTGCAGTATATGGCGTTTGACTGTCCGAATAAATACTGTCGTCAGACATGGCTATCTCTACAGAGGCTTTGTCCACATTCTTGAGAGATTCAATATGCTTTTGTATCTCCCCTCGAAGCGCCCTCATATATTTTACATCAAGTTCTTTGTCTGTTTCCGTCCAACTTGACGCATCAAAGAGTTTAAATCCGGGAATACCCTTAGGGAGCATATTCTCCTGGGCAAGTTTTGTAACAATCAACGGTCTTTCTGCAGGTTTAACAAAGATTGAGGTTGTACCTGCAGTTTGATAATAATAACCCATTTCTTCGAGTTTTTTAGTAACCTGACCAAAATCATCCGATGAAAGATCTGCAAATAGAAGAGCATTAGGTTCTGTATGTGATACGGAGAGCAATACTGTGAAAGAAACTATTACAACCCCAATTACCACTCCAATAATAATCTTCTTGGTGCGGTCAAGTTTACTATAAATCTCTCTAATCTGATTCATTATTCTATTGAAAAATTCGTTCATATATAGCCTCCGACTAATGACTAAAAAAATAAAAACCTAATGTGACATAATACTTTTTAAAAGCCTATAAAAAAATGTCAATTAATTTTAATAATAATTTAACATTTTCTGATTATTTAATACAAAAATCTTTAATTTTAAATGTGATGGATAATCTAAACGACTTAAGCCTTAGTAATAGAATTTAAAACAGTGATATGCGTCTATTTAAAATATACCATATCACTGCCTCATAGCAAAGAATAACCGATTATCTTAAATTAATAAGTTCTCTATAAGCATTTATTGCGCCGTCTCTTACAGCCTTTGTAAGCCCAATGGCAATTTCAGCCTTCTGGGTAGCAATCATTACCTGATGTATATCAACAGATTTCGGATTTACTATCATCTGCTGCATCAACTGTTCTGCGTCAATTTGAAGATCATTTGTCTTTGAGATTGCCCCATTGAGCATATCAGCGAACGAACCTGAAACATCGTCATTTTCACGCACAATTTTAGCCTGACCGCTAAAATGAAGCGGATCTGTTGTATTTAGTTTTACTATGTGACCTGATACTACATTTGCATCAAACATTTTAAACACTCCTTCACGTTCTATTTAAATGAGGTATTAAATTTTATACAAAATACCCCTGTCAAATCTCATTTCAATTTTTGAGCTTACGAAATATTCATTTTCAATTCTGCATATCTTTTCATACTTTCTTCTATTTATCTTTCCGGAAAGCTCATGGGATGTTTTTATTTCATCTGTTCTGACATTCTCTCTTAACATGACTCACCTCCGGTTATTAAGCGCCTGTTCTGCCGATCTCAAGAGCCTTGGCAAACATAGATTTAGCATTATTAACAATCATTACATTTGCCTCATAAGACCTTGTTGCAGATATAAGATCTGTCATTTCGGTCACTACATTAACATTCGGCATTCTGACATACCCCTTTTCAGGACCTATCTTTATTGCATCAGGATGATTCGGATCATAAACAAGTCTAAACGGAGCTTTATCCTTCTCTATTTTAACAACTCTCACACCCTGACCAATACCATGATCAATCCTCTCAGGAACAAGGGGCGATTTATAATTCGGACGGATATTAATCGGCGCAAAAATAGTCCTTTTTCTTGAATATGGACCATCATCAGTTGTAGTCCTTGTAGTCGTAGCATTTGCAATATTATCGCTTATTACATCCATTCTAAGTCTCTGCGCCGTAAGACCTGTTGATGCAATATTAAAACTATCAAACATTCCCATAGTAGCCCTCTTCACTCTCTACATTATGAACCTTATATCGGGCGGATACTATCCGCCCCTACGATATCGAACGGATGTTATCCGCCCCTACGACTAAATTATGCTGTTGTACGGAGAACCATCTTTATAACTCTATAATTATGATTTAAACCGCTGACCAAAGCATTATACCTCATCATATTCTTTGCCGAATCTACCATCTCTTTCTCAATATCAACATTATTCCCGTCATTTTTATAAGAGGTAGTATAGTCTAAATTTACTCTTGAATTGACCGAACGAAGATCTCTATCAATAAAAAAAGGTATATGTTTTTCATCTGTCATGAGAGCAGGAAGCCTGTCTAAATTTTTTTTGTTCTCATTGAGCACCCTGTTCAATTCACTCTCAAAGTTTACCTCCCTTCTTTTAAAATGGGGAGTATCCACATTAGCAATATTATCAGAGATAACCTTTTTTCTTAACGATTCCGCATCTAATGATTTTTCCAATAAATAATTAGTATCCATCATGCTGCTTGCTAAAAACATATTTAACCTCTTAATAAATAGACCTGTCTAACTTCATATTCGGTAAAATTAAAAATTCCATAAGACTTTTTTTATCAGGAGACATAATTTTTTTACTAATTATTTATAGAGTTCAAAACAGCTTAAATATTCCTCTTTGCAGTAACTTTATCAGATATATGCAGACATAAATATATGCGGACATAAAAAATTTTTAGTTTAATATATAATTAAAAGTGTATATAAACTTTATTGACAATTCCGATTAATTGATATACAGTACTATATATTTATTTTATTTAAGGATTTTGACCATTGTTCGATTAAAAATAAAGAATAAAGATTATAAAAAAGAATTTTATAAATACATTTAAAACATTAGATATAGAAAAAAGTTAATATTTAGAGGATATCATATGGATTGTATTTCTATTTCTGGAGATTGCCAAAACGGAATGGGTACAATGACTTATATAAATGGAGATAAATATATAGGTCAATTCAAAGACAGTAAAAGACATGGAGAAGGAACCTTTACTTATTCAGACGGCGGAGAATATTCCGGACAATGGAAAAATGGAAAAAGACACGGTAAAGGAACCTATATCTCATCTGATGGAGAATATACAGGTCAATGGAAAGATGGTTTACCAGACGGAGAAGGAACCTTTACTTATTCAGACGGCGGAGAATATTCCGGACAATGGAAAAATGGAAAAAGGCACGGTAAAGGAACCTATATCTCATCTGATGGAAGAAAATACACCGGTCAATGGGAAGACGGATTGCAAAACGGCGAAGGTACAGAGACATACTCGGATGGAACTAAATACACCGGTCAATGGAAAGATGGTTTGCAAAACGGTAAGGGAACATTTATTTTCTCTGATGGGAAGAAATATACAGGGGAATGGGAGGATGGTTTACAAAACGGCAAAGGAACCATAACCTACTCAGATGGAGAGGAATATACAGGTCAATTTAAAGATGATTTACCAAACGGAGAAGGAACGTTCGTCTCCCCGGACGGGTATATATATACAGGCCAATTCAAAGATGGTTTACCAAATGGGGAGGGAACCGAAACCTACTCAAACGGCGCTCAATATCAAGGTCAATTTGAAAATGGTTTACCAACCGGCAAGGGGACATTTATTTCTTCAAACGAAGATATACATGTATATCAATTCAAAGATAATTTACTAAAAGGCAAGGGGGTGGAGATTTCCCCTGATGGCGATATATATATAGGTCAAATTAAAAATGTTTTACCAATAGCGGCTTACTCAAATGAAGAAAAAAATAAAGATATCAAAGAAGATCTGACAGACGGAAATGGAACCTTAATCTACTCTGATGGAGGGGAATATACAGGTCAACTCAAAGATGGTCTGCCAAACGGTAATGGAACCATAACTTATTCCGATGGCGGAGAATATTCCGGACAATGGAAAGATGGGAAAAGACATGGGAATGGAAAGGAGATTTATTCGCATGGGGATATATATACAGGCCAGTTCAAATACGGTTTACCAAACGGAGAGGGAACTGAAAACTACGCAAATGGAGATACATATACAGGACAATTCAAAGATGGTTTACGAAATGGAGAAGGAACATTCACTTCCTTAGACGGCTCTAAATATACAGGTCAATTCAAAGACGGCTTGCCAAACGGTAATGGAATAGAGACTTACGCAAATGGGAATATTCTTGCAGGTCAATTTAATAATGGACTATTAAACGGAGAAGGATCATACAGCTCCTTAAACGGCGCTAAATATACAGGTCAATTCAAAGACGGCTTAATAGATGGAGAAGGAACCTTTCTTTATGCAAATGGTGAAAAATATACCGGTCAATGGAAAGATGGCGAAAGGCATGGCAAAGGAACATTTATTTATGCTGATGGTGAAAAATATTCAGGTCAATGGAAAGATGGCGAAAGGCATGGCAGAGGAACATTTACTTATGCTGACGGTGGAAAATATTCAGGTCATTGGGAAAATGGGAAAATACATGGCAGTGGAACTTTTACTTATGCTGATGGCGAAAAATATTCAGGTCAATGGAAAGATGAGAAGAGGCATGGCAAAGGAACATTTTTTTATGCTGATGGTGAGAAATATTCAGGTCAATGGAAAAATGGAAGAAGGGATGGCAAAGGAACATTTTTTTATGCAGGTGGTGAAAAATATTCAGGTCAATGGAAAGACGGGAAAAGACACGGGAAAGGTACAACTTATTATCCTGACGGCAAAGTATATGAAAAGGGATATTATGAGGATGATAAATATATTGGGGATAAGCAGTAGATGCAGTTGTAAATACAGCTGTCTCACCTTTACCCTAAAAGAAAAGACGACAACTCTTCTATGCTTTTAATTAAATATACAGGTTCGGCTTCTTTAAGTTCTAAAAAATCACCATAACCATATAAGACTGCTGCCGAATCAATCTTGTGATGCTTAGCTCCTTCTATATCATATACTCTATCGCCTACCATAATAGTCTTGTCGAAAAATTCTATGCCAATGATTGGCGCTATACGGCCTATCAACTCACTCTTTTCACTCATAGAACCATCCATGTTGCTTCCTGAAATAAAAGTAAAGTTTGATCTTATTTCAAAATGTTCAAGAATTATAAGTGTGTACTCCAGAGGTTTTGAAGTTGCAATGTATAATCTTTTACCTGCGCTGTGCAGTTTTTGAAGAAGCTCCTTCATATCCGGATAGAGGACGTTTTCATATATACCCTTTTTAGAAAAATACTCCCTGTAATATTTTACGGCAAGTTCTGCATTCTCCCTGCTAAATCCAAAGTGATTCCTGAAAGTTTCCCGAAGTGGAGGACCTATAAATTTATAGAGATTATCTCTTTCGGATTCCATACCAAATTTTTTAAGAGCATACATGATCGAATTTGTTATACCAAGTCCGGGATCGGAAATAGTTCCGTCAAGATCAAATATTATATGGTTATAGCTTTTCATGCTGCTTTAATTCCTTAGTATTGATTAATTCATCTTATGAGATTTGATATATGCGTATATGTCAAATAATATATCAGGCTCAGCGTGACTATATCAGGCTCAGCGTGACTATGTCGGGCTTAGCGCGATTAGTTAATTTTTTTAAATCAAATAAATCCCTGTCCCGACCATCCGCGTCATCTCGCGTACTCCCTGTTTATGCGCGCTTAAAAATTCCATCCTAAGACGATTTCTAATTGACATAATCATATAAGCGTATTTTAGTATAAATAATATTAAATTACTTTGGATAATTATATGGAAAACATGGAAGAGTATCTTAAACCTACGGAAATTTTAGACAGTGACAGTGAAATAGTTGTTGAGTATATGAAAGGAATATTAGGCAATAATGAATATACTCCAAGAGAAAAGGCTGTTAAACTCTATCTGCACGTTAGAGACGATATAAAATATAATCCGTACCTGCCTTTCTATAAACCTGAGCATTACAGGTCCAGCAATGTAATAAAAACCAAAGAGGCTTTTTGTATCGGCAAGGCAGGACTCCTGTGTTCATTGGCAAGGAAAGCAGGTATCCCTGCCAGAGTAGGTTTTGCAACTGTAAAAAATCATCTCTCAACAAAGCAGCTTATAGATTTTCTGGGAACAAATATAATCCCCTATCACGGATATACAGAAATTTGGCTTGACGAAAAATGGGTAAAAGCTACGCCTGCGTTTAATGCCGAGCTATGCAAGCTTCATAAAGTGACGCCTCTTGAATTTGACGGAATAAACGATTCCGTTTTTCAAGAAGCTAATTCCGAAAATTCACGCTTCATGGAATATACCGAATACCACGGAGAGTTCTCCGACATACCTATTGATATTATTTTAAAATCATGGGAAAAAACATACGGCAAGGAACGATTTGACTCATGGATTAGACTTATTGAAGCTCAAGATGAAAAAAACAAACGCGATTTCATGAAAGAAGATATTATTTAAAATGTTTTTACCTCGTAAAACTTTTTGCCCTCTATGCAGCAGCAGTAAAATAACGCACAAATATCACATTGACAGATACAGACTAAAATTCCATACAGACATCTGTGAAAACTGCGGATTTATATTTATGAATCCGCAGTTTAAAGATGACGTAATAAAAAATTTTTACTCTGAGGATTATTTCAGGGGGAGAGCCGATTATTCATATATTGATGAAAGGGATATAAAAAAATATTCACGCTATGTTTGGGATAAACGGATTAAGATTATACGCAAATATGCAAACAGCGGAAATTTTCTTGATGTGGGATGTTCATTCGGCGGACTGCTTGAATCTGCCGCTAAATACTACACGCCGTTTGGAATTGAAATATCCGATTATGCATACTCGCAAGTAACAAAACAGTTTGGCAGAAATATTCACCACGGAACACTCTATGACCACAAGTTTAGCAGCAATTTCTTTTCCGTTATCACAATGATAGAACTTATAGAACACCTGTCTGATCCTGTTTATGCAATAACTCAATGCTTTGACCTTTTACGAAAAGACGGCGTTCTTGTTATACAAACAGCCAACATGAACGCTAAACAGGCAAGAGACTTAGGGAAAGATTATGAATACTTTATGCCGGGTCATCTTTCATATTTTACTGCAGAGAATCTTTCAGATCTTCTTAGAAAAACAGGTTTTGTGAAGATAAAAATATACTATCCTGTAGAATTTGGGTTATTGCCAAAACTCCTAAAATCGCGGGGAAGTTTTAAAAGTATTTTAGATTATAGATACTGGTTAAGAATTATTTCTTATCATATGAAAAGTAAAATCCGTTTGGGAAACTTTGCAATGACAAGCTCAATGGTTATTTATGCCGTAAAGTAAACAGGTCATTAATCGTAGAATTTAGAAAGACAAAAAATCGTTTTCTATAAATATAAAAATATAATATAAATATATCTCCTATAATATAAATAAATATTTGACAAAATATGGAATATTTGAGATAGAAAATAGAAAATAAAATACGGCACAAAAAATATATTAAGGAGAAAAAAATGAAAAAAATAGTTTTATTTGGGATGTCTATGCTTATAAGCATGGCGTTTCTGGTCATGTGCAACAGCGAGAAAAAAGCGCGCATAGCTAAGCACGGCGCCGAAGCTACTTCGGAAGCGGTTGTAGAATTTATTAAGAATTACATTAAAAATCCGTCAGGGTCAACGGTTCCTATTCCACAAGCTGATGCAGAAAAACTTCAGACAATACCCGGAGAAAATCCGTCATTCGGCACCACTTGTCTTAATTTTGATGCGGTAGATTACGATGAGAACGACGGCTGGCTGTTAAACTGCGCATGGTACAGCAAGAATGCCAAGGGAGATGAAGTAAAGGGAAAGAACTGGTTTGCAATATCACAAGGCAAAGTTGTAAAAGTGCTTGATGAAAAAGCTTATAATTTCCCGAAAAAATAAACATTTTAATTGTTCCTGAGACCGCCGATTAGGCGGTCTTTTTTATTCCAAGGAGGCAATATGATTACGAGAAGAAGATTTATACAAAAAGTTAAAGAAATATCTTATAAAACATTTTTTTCATTCACACTATTTCCGTTGTTTCTAAAGTATGCGAAGGCTGCGGATGATAAATCTTCATTTGACATGATAGCGCTTCAAGGAGGTAAAGGTCCTGACGAACTCTTTAAGAAAGGGATAGAATTTCTCGGAGGCATGAAAAAATTTGTTAAGAAAGGACAAAAGGTTTTAGTAAAACCTAATATAGGCTGGGACAGATCTCCCGAATATGGCGCTAATACATCCCCAGAACTCATCGGCGTTATAGTAAAAGAATGCTTAAATGCCGGAGCAGCGGAAGTTTATGTTTTTGATCACACATGCGATTCATGGCAGAATTGTTATAAAAACAGTAAAATAGAAGAGTACGCAAAAAATAACGGCGGAAATGTTGTAGCTGCAAATTCTCAAGAGTATTATGTCAAGAAAAGTATTCCGCGAGCAAAAGTCTTAAAAGAGGCTCTTGTCCATAAGCTATTCGTGGAATGTGACGTTGTAATCAACGTGCCTGTTCTTAAACACCATGGATCTGCAAGCGTAACAGGTTCAATGAAAAATCTAATGGGTGTTGTATGGGACAGAAGGGAATGGCACAGCAAAGACCTGCACCAGTGCATAGCCGATTTTGCAACTTTTCGCAAAACCGATCTAACAGTGCTTGATGGATGGAGAGTAATGGTAAAAAACGGACCTAGAGGATACAGCCCTTCGGACGCTGTAAAATATGAGTACCTTTTCATATCTACCGACCCTGTTGCAATAGATTCTGCAGGCGTATCGGTCCTTGCAAGGGAAAATTCATCTATTAAAAAACCGGAAGATATAAGATATATTAAGCTGGCAAGAGAATACGGTCTTGGAAAGACAGATCTTGACAAGATGAATATAAAAAGGATAACTATTTGAAGTTCTACCGCGCTTTAAAGAAATTCAGGGTACTATTTGCCCTATTGACAATAGTACTCATAAGTTCAATCTTTTTGGACATCTATAGTTTTATCCCCGCAGTGACGGCAAAATATATTGCAGTTACCCAATTTATACCGTCATACTTGAGCTTTATTCATACGCCCTCACCTGTTTATTTATTATTTATTTTAATCATACTTATAACTGTTTTTTCAGGGAGGATTTACTGTTCATTCTTATGCCCTCTTGGGATATATCAGGATATAATTTCACGTATTTCATCTATCCTCAATACCAAAAAAAAATACGGCTATTCTGCGGAGAATAAAGTTTTAAGATATTTAATATTATGCTTAACATTATTATCATTCCCTTTTGTGGGAACAATATTAATCCTGTGGCTTGATCCGTTTTCGTTATATGGAAAATTTTTGTCATCAATCGTAACACCGGGACTGCTATGGATAAATAATATAATCGCATCTTTATTAATGAAGTTTAATATATACTCCATGTATTCCATTGATATTAAATATGCTAATATCATTGTAATCATAACAGCAGCATTAATTATATTTTTAATCTCACTCACTGCCTTCTTAAAAGGGAGATTATACTGCAATTCAATATGTCCCGCAGGAACGTTACTCGGATTAATATCAAAAGTTTCATTTTTAAAAATCACCATATCCAATGACGGATGTATTCACTGCAGGCTATGTGAATCTATATGTAAAAGTTCATGTATTAAGCATAAAGACAATTATGTTGATTTTTCACGATGCGTATCATGCTTTAACTGCGTTCAGGTTTGTCCAAATTCAAGCATAAAATTTAGAAAACAATATTTTACAACGAAAGCGGAGTCTAACAGGGAAAATCAATCTGCCGCATATAATAAAGCGGGAAAAATCGAACGGAAAAGTTTTATTACGGGACTATTGTTTATTCCTTCAATTCTTTTTGGACAAAAATCCGACAAAGAACAAATTTTATATGTTCAGGATATATCAAAACAGAAACAGTATAAGAAAAAAATATTTACATCACCGCCGGGTTCTATAAGCATAGATGATTTCAATAAAAATTGTAC
The DNA here is from genome assembly GCA_009787025.1 of Spirochaetota bacterium. Lineage (GTDB taxonomy): Bacteria > Spirochaetota > UBA4802 > UBA4802 > UBA5550 > WRGT01. Next base: position 10,339 of record WRGT01000061.1, on the reverse strand, counting down.
GGCATGTTATCTATGCGTTACGCGATGTCCGTCATCAGTACTTCAACCGGCAGTACTGCAATACGGGCTGTCGGGAATTATGCAGCCGTTCTTAGACTTCAATACGGGCTATTGCAATTATGACTGTACAATCTGCAGCGAGGTTTGTCCAACCGGCGCTATAAAGAGATTAGATAAATCAGAAAAACATCTTATCCAATTAGGAAAATCATATTTTGTTAAGGAGAATTGCATAACATATACAAACGGTACTGCATGCGGCGCATGTTCTGAGCACTGCCCTACAAAAGCAGTTGACATGGTTCCATTTAAAAAGGGATTGGTTATTCCTGAGATTAATCAGGCAATATGTATAGGATGCGGAGCTTGCGAAAACGTATGCCCTGTCAGACCATTGAGAGCTATATATGTTGAAGGAAACAGAGTTCACGAAAAAGCCGAATTACCAAAGGAGGAAGACGTTATTATAAAGAAAGATGATTTTCCGTTTTAGCATCTAATCACAGATCAAATTCCATCCCTTCACAAGCAATATCTAAAATAAAATCATCTTTTATCTTTCTATTCGCATTAATATATGATTTTGCATTTGACAAAATAATATTTAATTTATCATCGCTGTAACTCGGATCGTGGTGAAAGAGAACAAGTTTTTTCGCTTCATACTTAACGGCAATATCAATAGCTATTGATGCGGAAGAATGGCCCCACGATGTTTTATCCAACAGAGCTTCATTGATTGTGTACTGTGTGTCAAAAATCAATAAATCGGCATTTTTAAAAAAATCTTCATAAGCGTGGATATCATCTATCTCATTTATATTGAATTCACAATCGCTTGTAAAAACAAAAACCTTATCCCCCTCTTCAACCCTAAGTCCATAAGACCCGCCTGGGTGAGGCATACTCTTTGAATAGAGTTTATTCTCATTTATATAAAAATCCTCATCCGGCTTTATGGTGAAAAACCTCTTTGATGACGCCATATCATCAAAGGTTACAGGGAAATGCGTCTTAACCTGCTGATGATCAATCCTCTCTTTCAAATCCGGTATTGGAGAATAAAAATTAAATCTATTCCCCTTCACAAACAACGGAGCAAAAAAAGGGATTCCATTAATATGATCCCAATGTGTATGTGTCAAATATATATTAGCAACTCCTTTGCCTCTCCCAAAATCACCCACCATCAACTCATTCCCTAAATTAATTATACCTGAACCGCAATCTATTATAATCAATTCGCCGGAACTCGTTCTTACTTCAATACAGGTAGTATTTCCTCCATATGTCCCTTTCACAGAGAGTGGAAGATTTGCTACAAATTCTCTAACAGATTCCTCAGACGATATATCCCCGGGCTTCGCAATTGTAAGCGCTGCAATTATCTTTTCTTCTATGGATTTTGAACTTAAAGTTGTAGGAAAAGAGCCTCTGACTCCCCAAAGTTTAATCTTCATAACACTCTCTATATAATCTTAACCAAATATTAACAATAATTCTTTTTATCAAATAAATTTCAATAAAAAATCATATTAGCAATAAAAAACTTGACAGTATAGAAAAATCTAATCTGAATTTCTTTGTTAAATCTTCTGCTAAAATATTTAATAATAAACAATTTTATATATTTATAAGGATATGAATGGAATTTTCTAAGAGAATACTTAAAATTAAACCATCTCCGACAATTGCTGTCACCTCAATGGCAAACAGCCTAAAATCTCAGGGAGTTGATATTATCGGATTTGGCGCCGGAGAACCGGATTTTGACACTCCTAAAAATATTAGAACAGCAGCTATAAACGCCATAGAATCAGGTAAAACTCGATATACTCCTTCCGGCGGTATTCCGGAACTTAAAAATGCAGTAGTAAAAAAATTTAAAAGAGACAATAATCTGGAATATGACCAGTCTGAAGTTATAATCAATTGCGGAGGAAAACATTCGTTTTATAATCTTATGCAGGTTTTAATAGATGAGGGAGATGAAGTTATAATTCAAGCGCCATATTGGGTTTCATACCCGGATATAGTGCTCCTTGCCGGAGGAAAACCTGTTATAATAAACACAGAATCCGATACAGGCTTTAAAATTACACCAAAACAGATTGCTGAAAATATTACAAAAAAAACCAAAGCTATTATAATAAATTCACCGTCTAACCCTACAGGCACTGCATATTCTATGGATGAATTGAGTAAAATTGCAGAAGTCATTGAAAATACGGATATAATACCAATATCTGACGATATTTATGAAGCGATTACTTTTGACGGATTTAAATTTCACAATATAGCTAATGTATCTGATGCTATGAAGAAAAAGACAATAATAATCAATGGAGTATCTAAAACATATGCAATGACAGGATGGAGAATCGGTTATATAGCAGGAAACAGAGATATTGTAAACAAAATAGATATTCTACAGGGGCAGTCCACATCAAATCCTACAACAATCTCACAGTGGGCTGCTGTAGAGGCGCTTACAGGTGACCAAAGCGTACTTTCGGAGATGATGATAGCCTTTCACAGGAGAAGAAAGTTTGTAGTAGATGAATTAAATTCCATACCGGGGATATCATGTTATAATCCCGAAGGCGCTTTTTATGCTTTCCCGCGTGTGAGTGAAATTTATAAATTTAAAAAATGGAACAGTATAGCTGAAAAATACAAAGACCCGTATAAGTCATCTTCTCTTTGCGCATATTTCATGGAGGAAGCAAGAACTGCTGTTGTTCCCGGAATAGCATTCGGCAATGATAATTATTTTCGAATGTCATTTGCTACATCAGATGAAAATCTTAAAGAGGGTCTAAATAGAATCAGAGATGCTGTAGAAAAACTTATTTAGTTTGAACAAAAAGTTATTAACTTTTAAATAAATTATAGAGGGAGGCTTTATGAAATTTAAGCTTATACTATTTGTACTTGGCAGAAAATTAGTCAAAAAGGCAAAAAAAGATGCTGAGTTTAAAAAGAAGATATCTGAAAAGAATTGTACAGTTCAGATAAAGACTGCGGATAATTCAAAGGGAAGATATTATACATTTAATAATGGAGAAGTTATATCTACCAAGGGTATTTCAGCTAATCCGACCGTATCCCTTGTTTGGAAAGATGCAGCGACAGGCGCGTCAATACTAACAACAAAAGATAATGCGAAAAGAATGGAAGCGCTTAAGGACGGTTCACTTAAACTTGAGGGAGACGGCGCAACTGCCCTTTGGTTTACGGACATTGCAAAACATGCCAAATAGTTTTTTAGTAGGGGCGGCAATTTTGCCGCCCGTGTGCCGCACGTGCCGCCGTAAAGTGCGGCAATCTTTTGTTACAGCCCCAATCTTATCAAGCAATGAATCCGACAGCTAAAATAATAAGTAATACTGCTATCATAAAAAAAATCAGACCGATTAGAACGACCGGAAGAATTAGAATAAATAAAGATTTATTAAAATCGATTGAATGCATCTCTGAAAAACTCTGCGTTAAAATCATTACCTGCCAAATCAAAAAAACAATAGAAAACAATATATAGAAAAAAGAAGGAGCGAAATCTATTGTAACAAATGTATAAACAACCGGTAGAAAAAATAATTCAGGGAATAGAGAAAAATTGTAAAGTGTAATAATCTCCTTAATATTCCCTCTGTAACCAAAAAATTGTGCAGTAATATCAATAAGTGAAGAGTAAATTATTATCTTAGAGAGAGTATAAATGAAAATCAATATCCATCCATAACTCATTTTATGATAAAAAAAATTGGACTCCTTACCGGTTAGCGACATTGTGAGTATTGCAAATATCGAATATGCTACAGGGATGGTAAAACTTAATACAAACGGATCAGGATCCTTTTGCTTAACCATTCTATACAATTCACGAGGATCTAATATTGTATAAAGAAAATAATCTGTCCATCTGAGAGATTTAAAACTTTCAATTGTCATTTCATTTACCTATACTCAATTCTGTCTAAATTATAGAACAGTTCTTTATTCACAGAAAATCTGCCAAAAAAAATATTTTTCATAGACTCAAGTATCTCTTTAAATGGAGATACGTTATGTTCATATACCGGCGCATCAGGATCAAGAGACGCCAATTCTTTAGCTTTAATTATTGCATCTTCAAAAGTTCCTAATTGATCTATTAATTTATTATTAAGCGCAGTCTCTCCATTCATAACACGTCCGTCAGCTATAGGCAGTATATCATCTTGATTCATATTTCTTCCAAGCGCTATATCTTTAACAAATTTATGGTATGATTGATCTATCATCTCTTGAATCAATGTTTTCTCCATCGGAGTTATATCACGGTGCGAACTAAGTATATCCTTATACTTTCCGCTCTTTATCACATTCATTTCAATACCCAGCTTATCAAAAAGGCGTTTTAGATTAGGTGAATATGAAATAACTCCTATGGAACCTGTTATTGTACCGTAATTTGCCATAATATAATTACATGCAGATGCAACATAATATCCGCCTGATGCTGCAACATCACCCATTGAAGCAACAGTGATTATATTCTTTTTTCTTAGTTTCCATATTTTTTCATATATCTCCTGAGTTGCAGCCACAGTACCGCCGGGAGAATTTATTCTTACAACTACGCCTTTTATATTACTATTCTTCTCAATATCATTGAGCTGCTTAATTACACCCTCAGCGCCTTGAGACATTCCAAAAGCCCTGGTGTTATCGGACATTTCAATAGGACCTTCGACGCGTACAATCTCAATACCCTGCCCAAAATCCCTAAGCGTCAGTTTTAAATCCGACTTACTTTTTTTATCAATTTTGAGACTAATGTCAATCACAGCAATAACGGCAATCAGCGCGAGTAGAGCTAAAATAGCAGTCATAATCTTTCTCTGTTTATCCATACACTTACACCATATTATACAATTTTTATTATTTATATCAAATAATTTCTCTAAAACTTACTCTTAATATAACAACAATAATATTCAACAGAGGGGAACATAAGCCGGATTCTGTTTAAGCAGCTATTTATCTTGTATCTATGTTGCCATAAATATCTTTGCAGCCTACCCTCAACCTCAAGCGGGCAGCTTTCAAACGGTTGACTACTTGGCTTTGCATCAGATGGGGTTTGCACTGCCATACTCTTTACAGAATATGCGGTGAGCTCTTACCTCGCCATTTCACCCTTACCGGTTTATATTAAACCGGCGGTATATTTTCTGTTGCACTTTCCATCGCCTCACGGCGCCCGGGTATTACCCGGCATCCCGCCCTTTGATGTCCGGACTTTTCTCACTCCTTAGCTGGTCGCGCAACTGCTTGTTCCCCTCTATTGAATACTATTGAATACTATTTTTATTATGCAAAAGATTTAGATTCATAATCAAAAAATTCAATAAAAACAAATAAATTTTTTCTCATTGAATGTTTTGTTATTTATTAGTCAAGATTATTATTAAATAATAGCTGTTAAATTTTAAATAATTTTTTAGTTTATTTAAAATATAAAAAGACTGAACGTTCCCGAACAGCCTTTACTATATCAATCATCACCTATAGAATTTTACCTCTTTAATGATAAGACTTCCTGAAGCATCTGATCTGATGTTGTAATTGATCTTGAGTTAGATTGAAAACCTCTCTGTGTAACAATCATATCCGTAAATTGATCGGATAAATCAACATTAGACATCTCAAGAGTCCCTGCAACAAATTTCCCTCTGCCAGCCTCCTGCGCGGCGCCTATATTTGCCAAACCTGAGTTATTAGAAGACTCAAAGAGATTCTCACCGGCTGAAATAAGACCTTGAGGGTTGGTAAAGACAGCCATTGACAACTGACCTACAGCCTGTTTTGTCCCATTGGAATAAACACCGGTTATCACTCCACCGTTATCAATACTAAATGATTCCATATATCCCATATTATATCCGTCTTGCTCTACAGCCTTTGTAGTAGAGGTAGAAGCAAACTGTGTAATACCTGAAATAACACCAGCCTCTCCAAGATTTAATGCAATATCTCTAATATTAGGATCGCCTGCTACTCTAAAATTTGCATGAACTGTTAAGTTGCCCTGATTAAGTTCATCCGGGCTGGAACCATCAGACACGGAAATAAGTCTGCCGTCAGGAGAAAATCGCAAATCCATTCTGCTTGTAGGATTAAACTGATTATTCTGACCGCCTCCGGGATGAACGTCAAGGATTACAGGACTGTTTACCCCAGTAAGCGCAGCCGATGCAGTCCATTTATTAAATCCGGTTTTCCAAAACATCAGTGTAAGCCTGTGCGTATTACCCAGATTATCGTAAGTATCTATACTTGTAGTAATTGCGGCAGATGCTCTCATTCTGGAATCAGCTTCCGGCGGAATTTCCGGACTCCTTGAATCCAAGTTACATTTATATCTTATATTGTTTGTTTCCTTTGCATCAACTTTACCGTAAACAGGTATAATGAGATCTTCCAAAGCGCCGTTAGGTCTTACAATCTTCTCTCCGTTTATACCGGTAGTAGCCATCCATCCCTGTACCTTTAAACCATTTGCAGGATTAACAAGCGTTCCGTCTCTATCAAGACCAAAAGTTCCGGCTCTTGTATAATATTTTTTATCTCCGTCTGCAACTACAAAAAAACCATCGCCGGATATAGCTACGTCGGTATTGTTCCCTGTTGTTTGAAGGGAACCTTGCGTAAAAATCCTGTCAATAGAGGCAACAGTCATTCCAAGCCCTACCTGTTTTGGATTAATCCCCCCTCTGTTTTCTTCGGGTTTTGCCGCGCCTGACATTGTTTGTGAGAGCATATCCTGAAATGTAACCCTTTGAGTTTTATAACCATAAGTGTTAACATTGGCAACGTTATGCCCTATAACATCCATCCTTGTCTGATGATTTTTTAAGCCTGATACACCTGAATAGAGCGAACGCATCATATCAGATAACTCCTAATTGTATTTTTTAAAACTTAATTACTTCTTTTACTTATTTCACTTCTTTGCGGGCGGCAGGTTGCCGCCCCTGCCTAATTACTTCTCTCTCTGATATTCACAGAATGAATATCCGCCATAGAGATTTGATCTTTCCCAACACTTATCATGATCTCATCGCCTTTATAGAAAACAGAATTTACTGTTCCGATAATTGTCTTCTGCTGTTTCGGATCGTATGCCTCAATATCACGTCCTAATATACTATATGCCTCTGCAGATTTTGAGCTCTGTACAAGATTTTTCATCTCTTTGTTCAGATTTGTTATCTGTTCTAAGCTTGAGAACTGAGCCATCTGCGCAATAAACTCTTTGTCTTCCATAGGTCTTGTCGGGTCCTGATGCCTTAATTCCGTAACCAGAAGTTTAAGAAATGAATCTTTGCCAAGACCATTTTTTTCTTCAGGCTCGCCTGTTTTATACTTTTTATTGGACTCGTTAGCCTGTATAGCCGCATTCAATTTTTCAACTTCTGCCATTTTATAAAGTTCCATAAAACACTCCTATATAATCATATTGATATGGCCAATATGTGTTTCTGTTATTGAATTGTAAATCTCCGAAGCTGTAATAATCTCCTTATCTGAATCAACAGCAGGAAAAATCAACATCTCATCTCTATTGCTGCTCAAATTTCTTTCATGCCTGCTGTCCACTCCAACACTAAACTCTCCAACTTCAATACCGGCTTCATTAAGCTGAAATTTTAGTTCTTGAATATTATTAAGCAGAATATTCTTTACATCTTCATTATCGACAAGAAACTTCCCGGTAATCACTCCATTTTTCATAATAAGATTAACATTTACATTTCCAAGCTCCTGAGGACTAAGCCTTACAATAAAAGAACCATTGCGGTTGTCACGGACAGTTATCTTTGCTTTATCAATTATTTCCTGAAGATTCTCTTTAAAATCCGGCATCTTCATATTTTTTTCAATTTTATCTAACCCGGTTTTATTTGAAAAATCCAACTTACTGCTGTTATAATTGAAATTTTCTTTATATGAATTTTTATCTCCTGTGCTGTTCTTTTCAAGAAGCATACTGTCGGAGAGTTCAACCTTTTTAAAAAATTGCTGCTCGGTTGTATTTATATTATTTTTATCATTTTTAATATCATCTGTTGTCACATGCTTTGAGTCATGCCGGACAACATCCTTACCTTTATTCTTTTTAATTCCTTCTATTATGTTTAAAGCTATATCTTTTAGTTCTCTGTCGGTAAGATGATGTTGTTTACCAATAGACCTTCTATCTTCTAAAATTTTAGACAATTCCTTACTTATACTTTCTTTGAATTCTTTTGTTATTTTACTGATTATTTCATCTAAAGCTTTATGATTATTCTCTGCGCCGGTCTTTATATGCGGCTCTGTTAAACCTCTATTTGGTTTATCATTATTAAATTTTAAATTACTAAACAGCTTTTTATAACTGTCATCTTCATTTTTTTTATCGCCGTTCAGAACAGCTTTGATTATCTCCATAAGCCTTTTGATGTTGTTCTCACTCTGGAGTTGTAATACAATGCTGTTATCTCCTTCTGAAAGTTTATTGCCGCTTTTATCATTAAGTTCTTTTAGAGATGATGATTTTCCCTTCTCAATCTCTTTATGAGTTTTTTCGTTAGTCTCGTCTATATGTTTATGCTGCAAGCCGTCTCTATCTTTACTAAGCTGAATATTTTCATTATTAGCATCTTCAGTTCTTATTTCATCGTTGGATATTTTAACAGGCTGATTAAAATTATCCTTTGCAAAATTCCTCTCCGGTTCGCGTTCTCTATAATCACTCTCAACTTGACTTTTTTTATTATCATATCTTGTTTGCTCAATAAGCATAGAAAAAAAATCGCTTCCGGTCTTTGCTGAAATATTCTTAGACAGATCTCTTTCATGATTTGCAGGAAGATTTCCAACGCTGCTCTGATCGATTTTTAAATGATCAAACATCCCTTACCTCATTAAAGTATCATACTCATAGTTTACTAAATGCACTTATACTAAATACATCCCAACACAAATAAATTGATTCTTTTGAAATTAAATATTTCACTTACTTACAATCTATTATCGTGAAAAGATTAATTTAACTGAATTGAATTTGTAAAAAAATGTAAGTGAGAAATGGAATTAAAATCTTAAAACATAACAAAAATAAATATAATGAATAATTTATTATGAATATAAAAAATTATTTATCACGCGTCATTTTTAATCTTTTATAGAATATATAAACTATACGAGAGAATGACTTATGGTATTACAAAAAAATATTTGGTGCTAAAACGTCAGAACCGGGATTTTTATGATTTATAATGATTTTTGTGATTTGTGTTAGAGTGCTTTCAGTTTAATTAAAAACAATCAGTCCACAAGTACTACATCACATAAATCAGCAATAATCATAAAAATCCCGGTTCTGACCTAAATGCTAAAAGTATATGTCGCAGTCAAGGTCGCGCCATAACTCGTAAATTCTATTGAATCCAAGTATATGACATTTTTCTTATAATCCGATTTAAGATATTGAAATCGACCGCCAAGACTTATTACAACAGATGCGGGCGCTATGTAATATGCAAGAGATAAGGTTGAATTAACACCGTACTCGTTATATTTCAAATTCACATTTCGTGGATTACCACCCCCGATGTCTGTTATATCAGCGCCATGAGAACCCCATAAATATAATCCCGACACTGTGCCAAGGGCAAATAAATTTCCTATAACCGGAACAGTTGCGCTTAAACCTGCTCCGGGTCCGTAACTTGTATGAATATCTACATTTACAGGAATCTCAAAGGTATAATTATCAGTCCTGGCAGGCGTTATGCCGTAAGACAAATATTTAATGCCTGCAAAAACCTTAAAATAGTCGCCTAACCTGTAATTTAAGGCAAGGTCGGAATCGCTTCTGCTGAATTTAGTCTTTGATTTATTGCCGACGCCTCGGTTTTTTTCAGTTTCAAAATAACCGTAAAGATACACAAATGTAATATTAAAATCATTGCTGAATCTTACAGCTAAAGTGGGACCATAGAGAAATGCAGGGTCGCTTTTAGCAAGGGAATTATTAATAACCCCATGCGGGTTCTTGACTTGGGTGTAATACTGCTCGCTTAGGGCGTACCATGTAGTTGCGCCTAAGGTTATATCAAGGGCGTATGTTTTACATGGGATGATGATTGATATACATATTGCTGTGAATGTTGTGAATAGAATTTTTTTCATTTGTTAAATTCCTCGTTTTATTAAATGTATTTTATTGGTTTATTAAATATATTTCATATAGACAAAAAATTTTTTATCCATACGGAAAATTCATGCGTTCAATCGTAGGGGC
>WRGT01000060.1 GCA_009787025.1 Spirochaetota bacterium | reverse complement strand
GACTGGATTGCCACGCCGAGTTTACATTGTTCTATCGGTTGAACTTAGAACTCGGCTCGCAATGACGAGAGGTATGTAACTAATTGTACAGCGATAAGGAGATATAGTTTATATGAAATTAATTAAAATTTTTTGTATTAATATACTGCTGCTAATGGTTTTATCGCTAAGCTTAACGGCTCAGGGTATATCGCCGATAGTGTTCATAAACGAACTTGACGGTAAGAAAGTCGCAACTTACGGCGATGCTCTGCGTATGTTTAGACTGCAGATAAGAACAAATAAGGTGTCAAATTCATATTTGCTTAAGGGCTATTTTGACGAGATTCCTTTAACAAAAGGCATGGTTTCATTGATGATAGCAAGGTATCTTAATCTCAAAAAGAGCTTCATGTACAAAATATTTGATACTGAAAGATATGCATACAGGGCGTGTCTGGCTAACAAGCTCTTCAGCGAATTGAGAAGTGAAAATGATTTAATGTCGGGTTCGGAGCTCATTGAGTTGTTCACAAGAGTAGATGAATTTAATAAAGGCAAAAACAAAGAAGCGGCTGTCAAAGGTGAAGCTGTCAAAGATGAGGCTGTTAAAGATGAAGCTGTTAAAGAAGGGACTGTTAAAGAAGGGACTGTTAAAGGGGAAATTATTATTGCTGAGAATAAAAATATAGAGCCTAATAAAGACAAAAAGAAAGCCAGAAAAAAAGGCAGAAAGAAAGGTAAAAAATAATTATGAGATTGAGAATTTTATTTATTCTGTTAATGTTGACAATTTGTATAAATCTCTTTGCCCAGTCTGTTAAAGTAACAGAAGAGAGGTTTTTTTACGGGTCTGATATAGATAAAGATCTTGATGTTGTCATGCCGGGAAATTCCTTTTTTGACAGAGCGATTATGTACGGCGCAATATTAAGCCCTGTTTTTATATTTGAGGATAACAGCGCAGGAAGACTTGGAGCATATATTCTTAATGCAAAAGTTTGGGGCAAGGTCTATCTTTGGAATAACAGCTTTTTGTATATCAGCGGAAAAAATTCCTATCTTGGAATTACTCAGCGTCAAGGTACCTATGATAATTATAAGTCAGATAACGTTTTAGACCTTGACCAGGCGTTTTTGTCAGCGTCATATTTAAATAACAGTATAAGTTTCTCATTAGGCAGAAAATACTATACAATGGGAACAGGGTTGGTTTTAAACGGACGCGGCGACGGCGCAGAAGCAGTATTTCATTTATCTGTTTTCAGTATTGATTTACTTGGTCTTTATACGGGATTTTTATTAAAAGATAACAATCCATATAATTTAAACGACAAAGATATTACAGACGGTGCAAAGAGGATGTTCGGCGGCGGAACCGTTTCTGTCTTTTTTTATAATCAAAAAGTTTACCTGCTTGGACTTGTTCAAATGGATTTTTCCAAGCAGACAAAGAGCTTTGAAACAAAGTATAATTCCGAATATTACGGTATAGGCTTAGAGGGTGTTTTATTCAGCCATATGTCCTATTACGGCGAATTTGTTTATGAAAGAGGTACAAGTTATATAAACAGCGTTGATGCGGGGAGTCCGAACCCTCTTATTCCTTTTGAGAAATCGAATATTTCCGCGTTTGCAATAAACAGCGGTATTTATTATTATATGCGTGTTGCATTAAATCCCATGCTTATTGTTCAATATTCGTTTGGTTCTGGCGATGAACACAGAACAAACTATACCAGTTCAAACAGACCTAAAGAAGCAAAGGGAGACGACAGGGGCTTTATTGCATTTGGAACTTTTGCAGGGGGTTACGCCCTTAAGCCTAATTTGGGTAACATACATATTATTCGCGGAGGATTTTCTTTTGCACCGTTTGGTAATGTCAGCCTTGGAGCAAAGTATCTCTATTATTTAAAGGATAAAAAAGAAGCTCCCATAAATGCAAATGAAGCTCCGCTGCCTGAGGCGTTTATAGGGCAGGGTGTTGACGTTTCGTTCAGGTGGCAGATATGTTATGATTTGTCAATGTATGTAAATTACGGCTTGTTTCTCCCGGGCGATGCCTACGACAAGTCAACGCTTAAGTGCAATTTTGTCATGGCAGGAATTAATTTAAGCATATAAGTTAGAGGCAGCCCCTTTTTTGTAAAAAAATACGGAAATCATTCGGATTGTAACATAAATTAGAAGAGCTAGTATAGATAACAACCGCGCCTGCTATGTCCGTTCAAACCACTTTAACCTTATGCGCAAAAAAGAAAGGTACATTTGCCTGAGAGCCGTGTAATTTTGAAAGTGTCAGGAGCTTAAGTGATTTGAAGAACGGCAACGGCGCCATCAGCAAAGGGTTCACTTTCATTAGATGACACAAAGCGTTAGTGGTAGCGCACAGGTCATTGCAGTAGCCGCTGAAATAGATGTTTTTGCGGCCCAAGCGTGCTACAAGGCTGTCGCCTGCTTCGGCAATGGCGCAATGTCCAGCCACCATTACTCTGCCTTTAATAGCGTCGATGACTTCCCGGTCATGACCCTTGCCCATCACAATGGTCCAGCCGCCCTTGCCCTGAAAATCACAGGATAGAATCTGTATTACAGTCAGGGGGTTATTCTGGCAGCCTTCCCGGCAGCATCGCTCTTTGCCCTTGAGGATCGTGATATCTTCCGGAAACTGCGGATATAGATCCCAACTGTAGCGTTGTGTAAAATCGGATATATCTCCTATGATTTCCACATCGTCCAAGCTGTGTACGCCCCGGCTGTAGTCACGGTCCATGGCAATCTTCAGATGGAGTACATCTTCTTCAGGTTTAAGTCCGAATAGCCGCGCCCCAACAAGATCGGCTGCCACTACATTGGCGCTGCCTATGAGCACTCGGAATGGCAGAACGCATTTGTCTGCCAGGGCTGTTGCAGGGTAATGACCGTGAATAGTGGCTTCCACACCTTCGATGATGGTGAAATCCGGCTGTATATAACTCAGTACATCAACTAATTTACTTGCCAGATTATAATTATGGTCCGAACGCCTGTCGCTTGGCTGTGGGAAAGCCCACTGATTCTTCACCCCCAGGGTTACACCGGCCATGGAGTGTGTTTTTAGCTTTGGCAGGCTGATGTAGAGGTTTTCTTCTGCCCGGTCTATCAGGTTTTCCGTGATGAACCTTGGGATGAGGAAGTTAGTCTGGGCATAACCGGTCTCATCCTGCGTCTCCGGAGCTTTTCCCCTGAAGATAAAGGGTATGCTTTTTTCTTCATCAAGATATACCTCTCGCACGCCGTAACGCCGGCATATATCGCTGTACCCTGTGAGTGCAAATACCATGCGGGTAAAATTGCTTTGCGTGCAGTTTTCAATCAAATAGATATGTCTGGCGCCGGCATTTTTCCAGTATTGAATGACAGCCTCTACCAATTCCGGACGGGTGTAAGAATAGGGCTTACTGTCAATCGCATTTGGTTTTAAATACACATCACCGCTTTTTTTAAGTAAATTCTTTCCGCCCGCAGCATCGAATAATCCGGTGACTGCAGCAAATACCTCATTCTTCAATGCCGTGGAAAGCGGTTTGAACTGCGTGAACGATTCTGTCTGGTGCGGCGTATGTAAACGTTTAACGGTGACGGTCGCGGCTTTTGTTGACATATGATTATTCTCCTTTTCTTTTAATTTTGATTATTCTCTATTTAAAATATTGGATTTTATCATTAAATGTAATTTATAAAAATTGCATTATAGTCTAAACACTGCTATATTTAACTTTAAATCTGTTGAATAAAACAATATTAAATGTTTTATAGAGCAAGTCAACAAATTATTTTACATATAGATTGCCTGCGTGTTACTTATCAGACAGCCCTATACATTAACCGCCCGCTTTTACGGCACTTTCGCAAGCGGTAAATGAAAGTGTAAGGAGAAAAAGTATTAAAAATACAAGGTTTCTTCCATTTTTATTTAACCATTATTTAACAAGAATGTCTCTTTACATTTTACGGTTCTTTGACCGACCTTGTTAATTAAAAAAAATAATATAATTTTGACATCGTTTAATATTTTAAGTTTTATGACTAAAATCAATCGATGTGAGTTTAATAGATTTAACCATTATAATAATAAAACATTATAATAATTATAGTATGTCAACTGATTTTGGATTAATTTATTAACAAAATCAGCACAATTTAATCTGACAAAAAATAGCAGCACAAAAAGGATAAAATTTTTCAAAAAAATTTATCCTTGCCCAAATACATCTCTTAAAATAACCTTACCTGCTATGGGTAAAATAGAATTGTTAGCTCCGGCAAAAAATATTGAAACAGGTATAGCAGCCATAAATTTTGGCGCTGATGCTGTTTACATAGGCGCACAAAAATTCGGCGCGCGCATAAATGCATCAAATTCAATTAAAGATATTGCATCTCTCATAGAATATTCACATAAATATAATGCCAGAGTTTATGGCGCTGTAAACACAATACTATATGATCATGAATTAGAGGAGGCAGAAAGTCTTATTAAAGGGCTGTATAATATTGGTATAGACGGAATAATAATACAGGATATGGCTATTCTGGAGACGGACCTTCCGCCTATACATATTCATGCAAGCACTCAAGCAGATAACTTAGACTTGGAAAGGATAAAGTTTTTTGATAAGATAGGTTTTTCACGCATTATACTTGGACGCGAGCTTACATTAGAACAGATAAAAACTATAAGAGAAAATGTTACCTGCGAGTTAGAACTATTTATACATGGGGCATTATGCGTTAGTCTTAGCGGAAGATGTTACATGAGCGCAAGTATCGGAGGAAGGAGCGCAAACCGCGGAGAGTGCGCGCAGCCATGCAGAAAAAATTATACCTTACACGATGGGGATGGGAAAACTATTGGAAAGAACTACCCATTATCACTAAAGGATATGAATCGTACAAAAAACCTCAAGGATATAATTGATGCAGGGATAAATTCGTTAAAGATAGAGGGGAGACTCAAAGATATAAATTATGTAAAGAATATAACAGCGCATTATAGAAAGGAGTTGGATAAAATTTTAGAGGAAAGAAGCGGCTTAACAAAGGGATCTTCGGGACGGGTCTATTTCGACTTTATGCCGGATCCGGTAAAAACATTCAACAGAGGCTATACGGAGTACTTTTTAGATAATAGAACAGAATCAATAACATCGCCTGATACGCCAAAATCTATAGGAGAAAGGATAGGCAAAATTATAGAGATTGATAATAATTGGTTTAAGATAGACGGAAATAAAAGATTAAACAATGGTGACGGTATAATAATTATCAACAAGGGTTTACCTGTAACAGGCGTAAAGATAAACAGAATTGATGATGGGAAAATTTTCCCTTTAGTAATGAGAGATATTAAAAAGGGCGGAGAGGTATATAGAAACAGAGATTCGGAATTTGAAAAAAAACTGTCTCATAGTAAAACCGAGAGAAAAATTAAAGTGAATATGGAGTTTAAAGATATAGATGATAGATTTATTCTTACAATTACAGATGAAGATAATTATACAACATCAGTAGAAACTGTTATAGAAAAGGAAATATCAAACAGAGAAGGGGATATTTTTCAAAGCATAAAAAAGCAGTTTAGCAAACTCGGCGGAACCGTATTTGAAGCAGATGAAATAAAAATATCCCTATCAGGAAACTTCTTTTTAGCTGCAAGTGTATTGAACGAACTAAGGCGCAAAGCAGTGGAAAATCTTTTAGAACTAAGAATTTCAAGCTATAAGGTATCTCAATCATATATAAAAAAGAGCGACATCCCGTATCCATATAAAAAAATAGACTTTAGGCATAATGTAAGCAATAGACTTGCCTGTCAATTCTACAAAAGGCATGGGGTAGAAGAGATTGAAAATTCTTTTGAAACATCCGGTCTAAATATAAAAGGTCCGTTGATGACAACTAAACTGTGTTTAAGATATGAAAACTCTCTCTGTAAAAAAGAAAAAAATATCGGCAGCAAGTTCAGGGAACCATTTTATTTAGCAGATGAAGATACAAAATACAGAATAGAGTTTGATTGTAAAAACTGTTTTATGTTAATTTACAAAGACTAAGTAAAAAAATAAATCCATTTATTCATCATAAGGATTAAAATATATAATCCTTTTATCAGGAAGAAACAGAGCCGTTAAATTTTTCATTTTACGCTTCATAAACTCATCGCTTTCAGGAGAAAAAAATATTGAGCGCTTTAGTTCACTTTGTGTAAATGTATAATCTCCGTAATGTATAATCCCCTTTTTAGAATACTTGCGGAAAAATTGAATGGCGGTTTTCTTTGCCTTTACTAAAAGCTCCGATTTTAAAATATCAGGGAAAGCATTTAGTTTTGTAACGGAACACCAATCCCATCTTAAATAATCTATGAGCTTCAATGTAGAATCAGGATAATCTCTGCTAATCATAGATATTAAAACTTCAGCCTGATATTCCCATCTCCTATGTTTTGCATTATCATATTTTTTAAAAAGCTCCGACATTCTAAGATAAAAATCAAATGGAGTTTTATAAATAGAGATCATAAAAAGTTCTGTCTCAAAAAATTTTCCGGAGTTATGTATAAGGTCAACAAGTTCGCCTATTAGTTTAAGTTTCAGCATATCATCAGAGTTGATCCATCTGTTTTCAACAATCTCATAGGGCGGGAGGGGATTATATTTAATTTCATAATCTTTGACCTTTTCCATCATCGCTGTGCCCGGGAGGATTTTTAAAAAACCCGCCTGAAAATGTTCTGCTCCAAGGGAAAAAACATTGTTAAAGGATTTGGAAAAATCATTAAAATCTTCATGGGGGAGACCTGCTATAATATCCGTATGGAGATGAATACTTTTTAAGGCAGATAGTTTTTTTATATTTTCCATAGCAGCAGACCACGTACCTTTTCTGTTGATTTCATTTAATGTTTTTGCTTTAGTTGACTGAACTCCTATTTCAAATCTAAAAAGCCCGGGCGGGACTTTGGATAAAAAATCTATATCGTTATCATCAAGCAGGTCAGGAAAAATTTCAAAATGAAAAGTTGTGTTCTTCCCTTTAAATTTTTTTAAAATTTCATTCCAAATAATCATATAATAATCTTTTTTCAAATTAAATACTCTATCAACAAACTTTATCAATTTAAGATTATAAAATGAGAAAAAATCCAATTCGCAGATTACCTGATCAATTTCTCTAAACTCAACATTTTGACTATTAACAGCCGAAAGACAATATGTGCATTTGAACGGACAGCCTCTGCCGCTCTCATAATATATATACCTGTTTCCAATACTCTTTATATCCGAATCGCCGTATGGAAATTTTATCATGCTAAAATGAGGATTAGGTTTTGAAATTATTTTTTCTTCGCTGTTAAATCCATCAAGCGCAATTTGACGAAATGCAGCCTCTCCTCCGCCTGTAATTATATAATCTATCTCATTAAATTCTTCAATCCAGTCTTTGCTGTTATAAGTGACCTCCGGTCCTCCAAGCACTATTTTTATTTCACAGTAAATTGACTTTATACTTTTTAGGATACTCTTAATATAGAGTGTATTCCATATATATACCGATACTGCAAGTATATCTGGTTTAAACGAATATATTGTACCGAAAATCTTATCTTCTCCTTCGCTTATAGTAAACTCCGAAATGTGTATATCAAAGTCAAGGTCATCAATAGCTCTCTTTAAATAAAGAAGTGCAAGATTTGAATGGCTGTAGCGGGCATTAATGCCAAGGAGAAGTATTTTTTTCATGGATATTTTGTCTTTAAATAAGTTATAAGAATAAGTGAATAATAAAGTTAATTCTTTTGTCAATTCTTAACTATGCAATGTGGGTCAGAGCATATTATGCAAAAAATCTCAATTAAAATATAGAAAAATTCTGCGATAGTTTATATTATTAATTTATTTTTTCATTGTATTTATTATTCAATATCATATAATTGTACAAAATTAATTAAAAACAAGAATCTTAATGAAGAAACTGATGATAAGATTTCTGTTGCCTTAAATTGTATTAAAGAGCTTTACATTTGTTAATAGTAAATTGAGTTGACATTATATAAAAACAAACATCTATTTGTTTAATTATAGGAGATTATTATGGCATTAGTTAAATCAGCAGGTGATATTTCAAATAATGTTATTGGTGAGAGATCATATTTCACCGGTAATTTCAGTATAAATGGCTCGCTCCGAATAGATGGACGCTTTGAAGGGAAGTCTCTTAAAGCAGACCAATTATATATAGGGCATGAAGGTAAGGTTAAAACAAATATCGATGCCGTATCTGTTATTGTGGAGGGATTAATAATGGGGAACATAAATGCAACAAGCCGGGTTCTCCTTATGCCTACTGCAAAGGTCTATGGAGATATAAAAACTCCGGAGCTTATAATACAAAATGGAGTTCTTCTTGAAGGGAGATGTACTATTGCGAACGATCTTAGAACTTCTGCCGGAGATGTAATTAAAGCAGAGTATGAAAAGAATAGAATATTTCCAGAAGATATATTTAAAAGTTCAGATAAGAAGGGTCTAAAAGGGGAATAGGGGTTGATATTTAACCCTTATTTTATCTATTAAGGCTGATATAATCTTCTCTTTACTGCTTCCGCTAGCCTCAATAAAATCTGCGCTCAAAATTTTTTTGCCGTCTGTAATTTTTATCAGTCCTTTTATCTTTCCTGTTTCTATAACATTTTTTATATCTTCATCATCAGATATGATTATTGACTCAAGACCGGTTGAATAGCTGTATATGGTAATCTCTAAGTATAAGTGACTTGCCGAATCAAGATGAAAATTTTTTAGCTGAGCATATATTTCATCATCTTTTATATTAATGTAGTTTGGAATTTTGCAAGTTATTTTATTAAAAGTAACTTTATCTTCATTGCAAGAAAGATTTAAAAAAAGTACAACAATACACAAGAGAATTGTTTTTATATAATTCATGCTGCTCCAAATGAAAGTCAATACGTGATAGTTGTAAAAATAGTGAAGAGCGCTGCTTGAGTAAACAAAAAATTTATGTCTGTTATTATATAAATTTTTAAAAGTATTCTCTATTGACAAATTTATTATCTTTAAAAAAATGGCTTTAATTTTAAAATTTAGTAAAAATTGATAAAAAAATTTAACTTTTTTATAAAAGGATAATCATAATATTTACATTAGGTATTTTATCAGTTTATAAATACACCACTCAACCAAATCCTCATAAAAAAAGAACCGGCAAATTTTTAAACAGCCCTCCCAGGGCTGTATTTTTTTTATATAAACTCTCAATAATAGTGTGTGTAAGACTTTTAAGCTCCGGGCTTGAACTGATGAGTTGTAAATTGGTGTGTTTGTATAATATTCATATATTAGTTCTGTTCATGAATTCTTTGCATTACCAATGAACAGGAGGTTGTTTATATTAAAGATATATCATTTTATATATACTTATGTTCTACTGTAAATATTTCTTGAAAAAAATACTCTTATTACCGTAACAATACCTATCATCTATAAATTAATTTTAGAGATACTTTTAATAATATTTAAAATAATTGAATTAATAATTGTACTAAGATTTTATAAAGATATTTACTGCTAAAGCGGGATTGAATATAAGTTAAATAAATTAATTTTTTTAAGGATAATTTCATGCATAATATAAATGATTTACGCGTATCTTTTATAGATTTTTTTAAAAAAAATGATCATAGAATTGTAGCATCAAGTCCATTGCTGCCAAAGGATGATCCCACACTGCTTTTTACTACTGCGGGGATGGTTCAATTTAAACCTATGTTTGCCGGAACTGTTGATCTTGAATATACGCGCGCAGCTTCAATACAGAAATGCCTGAGGACAAGCGACCTTGAACAGGTTGGCAAAACAAAGAGACACCTTACTTTGTTTGAAATGCTTGGTAATTTTTCATTTGGAGATTACTTCAAGGTTGAGGCTATTGAATATGCGTGGGATTATTCAACAAATGTTATCGGTTTTCCAAAAGAGAGATTATGGGCAAGCATATATGAAGATGATAATGAGGCTTTTGATATATGGAATAAAAGGATCGGCATTCCCGCAAATAAGATTGTGAGGCTTGGGAAGAAGGATAACTTTTGGGGACCGGCAGGAGATACGGGCGCTTGCGGTCCATGCTCCGAGCTGTATTATGACAGAGGTGAAGAGTTCGGATGCGGGTCGCCTGACTGCAAGCCCGGTTGTGATTGTGACAGATACCTTGAGTACTGGAACCTTGTATTTAATCAATTTAATCAGGATGAGAACGGCGCGCTTAATCCTCTTCCGCGAACAGGTATTGATACTGGGATGGGACTTGAAAGACTTGCAGCTCTCGTTCAAGGAGTTGATTCGGTTTTTGAAACAGACGAGCTTAAATCTTTGATAGAGTTTGTAAGCAGAGAGTCAAAGAAAAAGTATGAAGGAAATAATATAGTTCCTATTAAAGTAATAGTTGAACATGCAAGGACGCTTACATTTGCAATCTCCGACGGGATATATCCTTCAAATGAAGGGAGGGGCTATGTTCTAAGGAGGATACTCAGGCGCTCCCTTAGATATAGCAGATATTTGGGATTAAAAGAACCCTTTGTTTATAAGGTCGTAGATCCGATAGTGAACATCATGAGTGAATTTTATCCTGAAATTAAAGGCAGCTCGGCAAATGTAAAGAGGGTAATTGAATCCGAAGAGAAGAGATTCCTTGAGACAATTGAGAATGGAATGGATAGACTCGATGAAATAATAAAGTCGGTAAAAAATAATGGCGAGAGAAACATATCCGGCAATGACGCCTTTTTGCTCTATGACACATTCGGATTTCCCTTTGAGATGACTACAGAGATAGCAGAAGAGAACGGATTAACCGTTGATACCGACGGTTTTAATGCAGAGATGATTAAGCAGAGAGAGCGCGGCAAGCAGAGCTGGAAAGGCGGAGACATGGGAAGCGAATCCGTATTTGATGAAATTGCATCTAAATTCGGACCAAGTGATTTTACAGGATATGACTTTGAATCCGGCAAAGGCAGAATACTCTCGCTGTATAAGGATAATCAAAAAATAGAATCTTTAAACAAAGGCGATACGGGACTTATAATATTGGATAAAACGCCGTTCTATGGCGAATCAGGCGGGCAGGTCGGAGACAGAGGTGAGATTTTATCCGGAGATTCTATTTTTAAGGTTGAAGATACAAAGAAGCATAATAAGACAATTATTCATACAGGGTCTGTAACAAGCGGAACATTTAAAGCCGGTGATAGCGTTGAAGCTAAAATTGATGTAAAGAACAGAAATTTAATCAGGGCAAATCATACTGCTACGCATCTTTTGCAGGCAGCGCTTAGAAAAACTCTTGGGAATCATGTAAAGCAGGCAGGATCGGTTGTAGATAATGAAAGGCTTCGTTTTGATTTTTCACACTTCAACGCGCTCTCGCCGGATGAGATCATTAAAATTGAAGAGACAGTCAATGAGATTATCTGGGAGAATATTGATTTAAAAACAGAGATAATGAAAATTGACGATGCGGTAAATAAAGGGGCTATGGCTGTTTTTGATGAAAAATATGAGGATATGGTCAGAGTCGTTGAGGTGCCGGGTTGCAGCATGGAACTCTGCGGAGGCACTCATGTTTCAAATACAGGTAAGATCGGAATATTTAAGATTTTAAAAGAGGGTTCGCCGGGAGCAGGCGTAAGGAGGATTGAGGCTGTTACATTAAAGGGTCTTCTTGATAGATTTAATGAACAGAGTAAAATAGTTTCGATACTTGCTGAAAATATTAATATACCGGAATCCGGACTTGTAAAGAAGGTTGATGAGATTATTGTAAAAAATAAGCAATTAGAAAAAGAGATAGATAAGATTAAAAAGTCGTCTCTGACTTCGGATATTGACGGCATTATTAATTCGGGTAAGGATTTTAAGGGTGTTAAGATTATATCCCATGTATTTAAAGATATGGATATTGATTCACTTCGTTCTCTTTCGGATTCAATAAGGGAGAGGGTTCAGGTTTCGGTTGTATGTTTCGGATCAGATATAGACGGCAAAGCAGCGCTTTTATACGCTGCTACAAATAAGGCTGTTGAGAAAGGTATAGATTGCGGCAAGCTCATAAAGGATACTGCTAAGATTGTCGGCGGCGCAGGAGGCGGAAGAAAGGATATGGCTCAGGCAGGTGGGAAAGATGTATCAAATCTTGCTAAGGCTGTTGAAGAGGGAGCAGCTCTTGCGGTGGGGATGATAGGGTGAGATGAGTAGTTTAATATTTATTAAATCGTATAAAGTGGAAGTCTAAGATGAAAGACAAAAATCAAATATCGGCGCTTCTGGGTGTTTGCATTATTCCACAAATCATTGCTGAAATAAAAGAATTTTATAATAATCAGGAAGAAATTGCAATAAAGGAATTTTACAAATCAAATTTATTTGACAAGTTACAAAATCCCGCTACAGGACTTTGGCATTTGAGTTCTAAAACGCTTTCAGAAATGTTTTTATCAGAAGTACAAGAGCAAGTTATAGAATTTCCGGATGAACAATCATGAGCGAGGAAAATAGATTTTTAATTTTTGTAGTTGAGTATTACCGCAATAAGAAAAATTTATCTGGAAAAGAAGTTGTCGCTTTATTTGACAAATATAATATATGGGATCTGGCAAAAAAATCGTATTTTCTTTGGCATATAGAATCGCCCGAAAATTTTGTACAAGAAATCGACAGCTATGCAGGTTTATAAGAAGTTAATATTTTATTTTTGCAACATGATATTTAAGGTGAAAAAATATGAAAGTAATATTGGACGTAAAAGACAGTAAAGCATCATTCGTGATGGAACTGCTTGGCAATTTTCCGTTTATAAAAGTCCAACCCATTACCAAAGAAAAAGCGTTGCTGCTGCGTGAAATCAGAGAAGCGGTTGATACTGTCAATTTGGTAAAGAAGGGTAAGTTTAAAGCGCGACCTGCCAAAGAATTGCTCGATGAAATATAATGTGCTAACAATACCGCCATTCGACAAGCAGTTGAAACGATTGGCAAGGAAATTCCCTTCTCTTAAAACGGAATATGCTGCTTTAATTGAAGATTTGGAAGAAAATCCCCAAAAGGGAACGTCTTTGGGCAATAATTGTTTCAAAATTCGTTTGGCTATTGCTTCAAAAGGTCGTGGAAAATCAAGTGGTACAAGAGTAATCTCGCATTTTACATTGAAAATGAAACAGTATTTTTACTTGCTGTTTATGATAAAAGCGAACAAGCAGATATTTCTGATAAGGAATTAAGAGAATTACTTTCGGAAATTGAAAAATAAGGGGAATGGATGAGATCATCATAGGCAGAAGAAAGGATATGGCTCAGGTATGAGGCTGTGATAAAATCTGTAACATTGACTTCATATAAGATATTTGTAATGATGTGATAATTGTTCTGTAAGGGCAAAAGATTTTTTGCTCTTACAGACTTTATTGCGGAGCTTAATAAAATTTAATAATTAGATATGAGTTATCTCTTTTCATTGGCGTTGGCAATTATTGTAAAACCATATTTTTTTGCCGAAGCCTCACCGCTTTTTCGATAATATTCAATATGTTGTTCTGGAGTCATATCTTTGATTTTTTCGTAAATTTGTAGCCGGATTTGATCAATTTCTTGCTCAATAGTATTAGTTTTTTTCATCTTCAATAACCTCCATTGGAGAATAGATTTCAATAGCGCGGTGATTATTTTGTTATAATAACGAATTTTCTCATAGTAATCGTTATTACCGATAAAATCAAGAAAAATATTTATTATGTAATCATTTCTTGTCTTTAAGGCTTTTTCAAAATGTTTTTTTGATATGATATTTTGATTAGTTGAATTGCAAATTCAGTCATAGCGGTTTTCGGTTGACGACACTGACCTATAAGCCTTTTTAATCAATAGTTTCAAAAAGCCATTAACAGTATTTCTTCTAAGGCACAAAACATCGTATTTTTTTCGTCAAAAATTCATAATATTTCCAAAAAAAAATTGTATAAATGGTGAAATTGTCGTATTATATTATGAAAACAAAAATTTAAAATCTATTTATATTTAAGATAACACAATGGAAAAATTAAAATCAGAGCAGATTAATCAAAGCGACCCAAAACTCGAACTTGCGCACAAGCTGCTGCGATATACAGGGGCAAACCTGTTCTTAACCGGAAAAGCAGGCACAGGGAAAACTACTTTTTTGCATCAAATAAGAGAAGATTCTCCTAAGAGGATGATTGTTGTTGCGCCGACAGGAGTTGCTGCAATAAATGCAAAAGGGGTAACCATTCACTCTTTCTTTCAGTTAAGTTTTGCCCCGTTTGTTCCCGGGACAAGACCTGCGAATGAATTTTTTCGTTTCAGTAAAGAAAAAATCAATATTATGCGAAGTCTTGACCTGCTGGTTATTGACGAGATAAGTATGGTAAGGGCGGATTTATTAGATGCTGTTGACCATGTATTGCGGCATTTTCGGCGCAGCGAGCTTCCTTTTGGCGGCGTTCAACTGCTGTTAATCGGCGACTTGGAACAGTTAGCTCCTGTAGTAAAAGATGATGAGTGGAGATTATTGAGCAGTCACTATGACTCGCCTTTTTTCTTTGACAGCAGCGCATTAAAGAAAACGACCTATTTGTGTGTGGAATTGAAGACCGTGTATCGCCAATCGGACGATGTTTTTATAAACATGCTGAATCGTATCAGAGAAAATAAGATAGACCATGACTTGCTGCAGGAATTGAACAAAAGGTATCAGGCGGATTTTAATCCTGAAAATGAAGAGGGTTATATCACATTGACAACTCATAATTATCAGGCGCAGCAAATCAACAGTGAGAAATTGGCAAAAATAAAGGATAAGAGTTATGTTTATAAAGCTAAGGTAACAGGCAATTTTTCCGAATACTCTTTTCCGACTGATGAAGAATTGAAATTGAAAAAAGGCGCTCAAGTGATGTTTGTTAAAAATGACCTTTCGCCCGACAAACGTTATTATAATGGAAAAATCGCCGTTATTATACACATAGACGATAACCGGATTGAAGCGCAGGGAAAAGAAGATGAAAATCCGATTGTAGTGGAAAGGGCTCTTTGGAGTAATATGAAATACACTATTGACCCTGACACAAAAGAGTTGAAAGAGGAAGAAGACGGCGCTTTTGAACAGTATCCTCTTAAGACGGCATGGGCTATTACCGTGCATAAAAGTCAGGGTTTGACTTTTGATAAAGCCATCATTGATGTTAATGCTTCTTTTGCACATGGACAGGTTTATGTTGCCTTGAGCCGCTGCAGAACATTGGATGGATTAGTATTGAGTTCTCCTGTCAATGTTCGTTCAATAATTCGCAGCAACGATATTGATACTTTTGTGCGTTATGCGGAAGAAAAAGAGCCGAGTGAGGAGCAGTATCAACGCTTACGCAAAGATTATTTTACAAAAATGCTTTTTGAACAGTTTTCATATTCGGGGATTATGTCCCGCTTCAATAGCATGCGTTGGCTGTTGAACGAAAATTTTCAGAATCTCTATCCAGAATTAGTTCATCAGTACGGAGAGGCTGAAGCGAGTCTTAGGAATGAAATTTTGAATGTTTCCGAACAGTTTCATTCACAACTGCAGCAACTCCTTTCAAAAACAGAAAATCCCGAAGAAGATTTATTTTTACAAGAACGGATAAAAAAGGCTGCGGTTTATTTTTTGGATAAGACAAATCTGATTTTACAAGAGTTATTGGATAAAACCGTTATTGAAACCGACAATAAGGATATACGAAAAAAAGTAAACAACGCACTGAGTTTATTGCAGACAGAAATCAGGCAGAAACAAAAAACTCTTGAGGTTTGTTTGGACGGATTTGACGTTCCTGCATATTTGAATGCCAAGTCAAAAGCTGCGATTGAAGACGAGGTCCCGAAGCATCAAAAGAAGGAGAAACCTGCAAAAGATTCTCAGTCAAAAATTGCAGTTTCAAAAGACATTCTCTATCCGGAATTGTACGAGGAGCTTCGTTCATGGCGTTCCGGATTAGCACAAAAACAAAATGTCCCTGTATATATGATACTGTCACAAATGGCATTGATAGGCATTGCCAATTCTCTTCCGCAAGATTCTGCGCAGCTGCTTCGGATACGCGGTGTCGGAGAAACAACATTAGCCCGCTACGGCAAAGATATTCTGCAAATGGTACAACAATGTGTCAGCAGGCATGGATACGAAGTAAAAGAACAACTTGTAGTGCAGGAATCGAAGAGCAAAAAAGAATTGAAAACCGACACAAAAGAACAGACATTCTTACTCTACCGGCAAGGGAAGAGTATTGAAGAAATAGCTAAAGAACGTTCATTAACAGTCCAAACAATAGAGGGACATCTGCTGCCGTATGTAAAAGACGGAGATATTCCCCTCGAAGAATTGGTTGCTCCTGAGAAGATAGAGAAAATAAAAAGTGTCTTAGAGCAAAACTCAGAGGCAAGTCTTTCTGAAATTAAAGCATTTCTCGGAGATGATTATTCTTATGGGGAGATTCGGTTTGTGATAGCGGGTCGAGGGAATAGATTGTGACCCGTCCTAAAAACAGTTTACATATTCCCGAATTTTTCCTTGACACCGCAGCATATACAAAACAAACTGCATACAGGTAACAAAAAAAGAATGACTTAAATCAAAACAGTTGACTTTTTACAGGAGGGACAAAATGCCTCGACAGACAGACAGACAGTTTTGTGATCTTTTCCTAAAAGTCAAGACTTTTCTTCATTATAATAAAAATAATAAAATAATAAAAATCGTAAATTATTTAATCCCACTTAATCGCGGCAGCCCGCGTCTGCGCCCGTCATTATAGCCTTGTGGTTATCTGCCTGTAAAACGGCTGAACAATATAGTATTTTATCCGTAGTTTAACGGATATATGCAAAAAACAAAAAATTTTAAAAATAAAAGGAGAAAAAGATGAAAATTAAAGTAATCGGTTTAATGCTTATTGCAGCTTTTTTTACTGTCTCATGCGGCTATACTTCTATGATATCCGGTCTTGTCGGTTCGGATAAGAAAGAATCGAGCTCTAATAGTACTAAATCCGATAGTTCTGCGAGCAATGAGGGGGGATGGAACAAAAATGCAGATGGCACTTGGACCTATACTCCGGAAAAACCAAGAACGGTCAAGCTGAGCAATAATACAACGAGCTTTGAACTGAAGAACGGTCTGTCGGAGAAAATTACTGCAGTGTATGTAAAAGCTTCCGGGGTCAACATGTCCTCAGGGTGGGGGGATAATTGTCTAGGGAAAGGCTACACAATAACTCCCGGCGGTAACTACCTAAATCTTCCGATTTCGAATTTAGCACAAAATGATGCAAACAAGTTTGACATTCGTGTTAATACCGGAAGCGGGAAAACATACGAAGTGAAAGGTGTTACAATACCTAAGGATGGGTCATTTACCTTTAAGTAAGACTTTCAACGTTGACAATAACTCAATAAATCGTAGAATTTTGCGGCTGTTTGCCGCAAAATTCTACGAGCTCTAAAAAAAGTTTACATATTAATGGCGTAATTTTTGCCCGCAGGGCATTCATATCAATAGATAATAGCATAATGATAAACAAATAGTCCGTAGGACTTTAACGGGATGCGCCAAATATTTTGTTAAAGTCCTACGGACTATTATTTGTGAAAGGATAACGATTTTTCTATTGATATGAATGTCCTACGGACAATATAGTATTACAATGGACAATGTTCAGCACTCAATGTACAATGTGTAATATGTAATGTTCAATGCAGGAAGGAGTAACAATCATTGCACGTTGACCATTTAACATTGAAAAAGATTTAACTATTAATATGTAAACTTTTTGCAGGACGAGACAACAGCCGGAAGAATAGAAAAGACAATCATCTTAAAAAAAAGTTGTATTTTTACAAATATAAATAAAAATGTAATATTATGTACAAACCTATTCAAGTCGATAGAGTGAACCTTACTATTATGGGGGTTCCGTTTCCGGATTTGGCAACGCTCGACCGTACGGCAAGCGCTATTGGGTCAAATATGTTTGAAGGATTTGAACCTACGGAAAGCGATATTATTCTTATTCGTGAATATGTTATGAATAAAATCACTTTTTTGCAATTTGTTGAAGCAGCAAAGAATGTGTCTCATGTATAATCAGTATTGCTATATTGATCCGGATTATATCTATACCGACCCTGCAACGGGCGTGTTGCGAAATTTGGCTAACGCTGCTGATTTTAATACATTGGTTGTTATTGAAAGCGGCGCAGTAATAAAACGTATTGGCGAACTATATACAAACCCAATAAAAATCAAAAATTCTTCTACCCTGCTTGATATTCATAAGTATCTCTTTCAGGACATCTATTCATGGGCAGGGAAGATGCGGACAGTAGAAATCAGCAAGGGGGGCAAGCCCTTCTTCCCGTTGAGTCATTTTCATAAGGCTTTTACATTTATTGATACATTAATAGAGGAATACGTAAATATAGACAGAAAGGATAAACCGCAATTAACGCATAAACTCGCCGAGATATTAGACAGTATCAATTATCTGCATCCGTTTCGCGAGGGTAACGGACGCGTTCAACGTGAATTTTTGCGTTTGCTTGCAATGGAAAAAGGTTTACTGCTTAATCTCAATCCGCCCGACAATGCCGATATTTACGAGCGTTACATGTCAGGAACAATCAACGGTAATGTGGAACAATTAGCCGCATTGATATTGGAAATCATTAGCTGAATATAAGCCGGCGCCGGACAGGGACTACCGTTAAGTGTAATTGTCGGAATTTCAATCGACAAAACGACTTGTAAAAAAGTCTTATTTTTTCCTTATACTAAAAATCGGACTGCTGGAAATCGAAATAATCAACCCAATGCAGATAATTATAGCCCCGAGCCATACTAACCAGATAAATTTTTTGTACGATATATCAAGGATTAAATAATCAGGCGGTATCACCGCTTTTTTATCAGGAGTAATAAATACATAGACCGACATCTCCTTCGGATTCAGGTTATCTACTGCAATAATCTTATCCGTTCCTGAAATTTTTTGATTAACAAATTCTTCTTTTTCCGTATCAGGTGAAATAATTCCGGGGAGGTATCTTCTGCCGTCAACATATAAATCCGCGCTGATAGTCATATCTTTAGCGCCCATGTTATTTGTAATAAAGCCTTTAAATGTTACTTTATGCCCGCTTATGATTTTTTCTTCATCTTTGTACAATGTTGCCGAAGTATATTCGTTATAGCCGAAAATATATATTTCCGGTATGATATATATATCTCCTGTTAATCTTTTAATTATATACGGTTCCTTATATATGGAATCTGTTTTGGGATTGATTAAGTATGGTATCCGTATATCTTTAGTTTCAACCTTATCTAATGTTGTAATGAGAATATTTGATTCCTTTTCGCCCTGAATACCTTTTAACGTAAGACTTAAATCTTTATCAAGTTCTATTGTCTCACCGGCAGAGACTTGTTTATGTTCGTTCGTTGAATGAATGTTCGATGAAATAATTCCGAGAATAAGTATTGCTAATCCGATGTGCGCTGTCCTTGACGATATGAATATAATCTTTCTATATTTATAGAGATCAATAATGATCATAAATATTAGAAAGAATAGAATAACAGCGTAAATATCTACAGTAATATTTTCTATAAAATTATAATTGAATAGAACTCCGCATATTATTGATAAGATTACACATATTATAATATTCACGATTGAATATTTGCGTGAAGCAAACATTGATAGAACAATAAATGATATAATCATTGCGCCGAATGGGATTGAAATTAAATTATAGAATTTCTCAGTAACACTGCCCTGACTGCCGAGTAAACCTGTTGTTATGGGCATAGTTGTTCCTGCTAATATAATAAGTGAGTATATTAACAGTATAATAATACCGTATGTAATCATCCCTTCTAATGTAAAAATTTTTTCACCGAATTTTTCGGACTCTATGCCTTTGAATCTTGTTATGATAAGATATATTGAGACGCCAAGAAAAAACAGCACCATTAGCAGATATAGATAGTGGAGTATATCCGATTGACCGAATGAGTGAACCGAAAAGTCGGATATTATACCGCTCCTTGTAAGAAATGCGCTGAACATAACAAAAATAAAGTATGATAATGCTATAAGTATATTTGCCCTTTTTAGCAGACCCTTCCTTGTCTGAAGTATAATTCCGTGTATAAATACGATTGATATTAACCAAGGTATCAGAGATGAATTTTCCACAGGGTCCCATCCCCAGTATCCGCCCCATCCTAAAACCTTATACGCCCAGTATCCGCCCATGAATATACCCATGCCGAGAGTGAGCGAACTGAATATTATCCAAGGATAGGCTGCTTTTATCCAACTGTCATAATCTCTGCGAATTAGAGCTGCTAAGGCATATCCAAACGGTATTGCAGATGAGGCATATCCTAAATAGAGTATAGGCGGATGTATAATCATCCACGGATCCATAAGCAGCATGTTTAACCCTGTTCCGTTAGCCGGTATCTCTCCGACTTGAAAAGCCTTTGGATAATATTCCCAGATAAATGCAAACGGACTTTTAACAACAAGTACCAGCAGCATTAAACCTTGAGCGGCAGCTACTGCGGCAAGTATTACAGGCGTAAATTCATCAGTATTTTTGGAGATTACTATTCCGCATATATTGAGGATTAATATCCATATTAAAAGGCTGACCTCTTGTCCTGCCCATAATGCCGTTATTTTATATATTAATGGCGTAGAGGTTGAAGAGTAGTTGTAAACAGATGCATATATGAATTGATCGCTTATAAAGTAGTAGAACAATAAAATAACAGCAAGGAAAATCAGAAAACCAGCTGCGTAGAAAATTCTTTTCCCTGCTATAAATAATCTGTTTGAAATTTTAAAACTTTTATACATGAAGAATATTGATGCTATTGAAAGCATAAATGCCGTGCTTAAAATTATGTTTCCTATATTAATCATTTTGTTCTTTTCCTTTCTGATATTTTGACGGACACTTAGTAAGCACCTTGTCTGCTTCAAGTAATTTTTTTTCTAAAGAATACTTCCCAAGTATAACTATCTGTTCCGCATGTTCAAAGTTCTGCGGTTTGACTCCGCTGTGAAATATTTCCAACTCCTCGCCTTTTTCATCTGTTAGTGTAAATGAAAATCCTGCAGAGTCGTGTGTTATCTTGCTGCCTTTAGTTCTTTTGCCTATTATTTGTACATATTTTGCAGGATTTTCCTTAGCATACCTGAAAGTGACATATGGTGAAAAGATATTATCGCTTATGGACAGTATTGCTATTACAAGGAGCGCTATTATAATAATGAATATTATGATTTTTTTATTTTTCACGCAAGCTCCCTTCGATCTTTTTTACTTTTCTGTCAAGTCTAAAGATGAATACGGCAATTCCTATCCATATTACTATTATTGCCGCAGTTATTTCAAATGTCATAAATTTTTTCCTCTGCTTTGATTTCTAAGGCGCTGATTCTATTCATGATGTTATAGATATATCCATAGAGCAG
Source organism: Spirochaetota bacterium (assembly GCA_009787025.1). Taxonomy (GTDB): domain Bacteria; phylum Spirochaetota; class UBA4802; order UBA4802; family UBA5550; genus WRGT01. The sequence goes on along the minus strand of WRGT01000060.1, from coordinate 16,200 downwards.
TGTGAAAACAGCAATTGACATAAAGAGTGTAAGCCTCATTGTGTATTCAAGCTGTATCTTTCCTTCGCTATTAATAATAGTATTGGGATGGAGTGAATTGTACATTCTTGGAATAATAAATACAAAGAACGGCATCACTATCATTGCAATAATAAGATATACCGAGCTTATTCGGTATCTGTTTTCATTATCCTTTAGCACCGAATATAAGCAGAAGTATGATATATATATCAGCATTAAATATACTATTGAAGTCTCTCTTGGGTCCCAGTTCCAGAAGCTCCCCCAGCTGATTTTTGCCCAGATTGAACCTGTTATTATTGTAAGAATTGTAAAGAATATTCCGGCAAGCGCCGCATTATATGCCTTGTACTCTCTCTCTTTCATTTTATTGCTGGTAATGAGTACCATTAAAGATTGGTATCCCGCTGTTACAAACGACAGTACGGAAAGGAATGCAAGGGGTACATGAAAGTAAAGAATCCTTCCGGAGTTTCCTAAAAGTTCAACGGTCGGAACCCAGCTCAATGCCGTTACTATTACTGCAGGCATTAACACAAACAGCGTAAGAATAAATAAAAAATAAATGACAGTCTTCATTTTAAGTTTCCTTCCATATAAATCTGAAAGAGAGATAAGACGTTAAAACAATTACCCCTGAAAAGGCAAGTAAAAAAACAATATCTCTGTATTGCTTAACGGCTGTTCCTTCTATGGAAATTGCAGTCACGGTGATTGTTGTCCATAATACAGGCAGAAGTATGGGGAATGATATTATTGTAAACAGAGAACTCCCGCTCCCTGCTTTTGAAACCATAGCGCCGAAAATAGTGGCAACCGATGCAATTGCAACAGCGCCCGATAAAGTTATAAAACAAAACAGAGGAAGATAAACAGGTAAAACCTGTAAAAAAAATAGATAGAGCGGCGTTACAATTACTGCTATTGAAAGGAACAGCGCTGTGTTGAAGATAAGTTTAGACAGGTATATTTCTTCCGGCGTGCAGTGCAGTGACAGGAAAAGAGAAGTCTTCTCTTCTTCCTCTCTAATGAATGTATGGGCTAACCCGCTCATTGCGCTGAAAAAAAGTATAATCCAAAAGATTATAGAGTGAACCATTGGGGATAATGGCGTTGCGCCTGAAACCAAGCTGATTGACAAAGTAGTTATTACAGCAAAGGCAACGCTTATGCTTATTGCGGTTTTATTTCTAAATTCAATAACAAAATCTTTCTTTATATTATTTAATATTCTGTTGTTCAAGATTGATTCCCTTTGAGCATAGATTTATATCATCCGATTCATTTGTCGCTATTATAAGTATTTTATCGGCTTTTAGGTCGTTAATGGTTTGATATACAATATGGCAGCCCTTTGTATCAAGATTACTGCACGGTTCGTCCAACATTAATATTTCAGGATCGTGTATCAGCGCATGGATAATCCTTAATCTTTGTTTCATTCCGGACGAATAATATTTTACTGCTTTGTCCTTATGCCTGTAAAGGTCAAATTTTTCAAGAAATTCAAAGATTTTATTATTATCAATAGATTCCGATGCCATGAACTTTAGATTTTCAACTGCTGTCAACATATCGTAGGGATTCACCTGCGGTCCTGTAAATCCGAAAAAATCCTTATAGTAATCATTTTTAAGTATGGAATTATTTACAGTATATGTGACACTGCCCGATGACGGTCTTTGAATCCCTGCAAGTATTTGTAATAAAGTGGATTTGCCAGATCCGTTTGGACCTGTAATATAAAATGAATCGCCGTTTTTAAGTTGAATATCTATATTTCTAAACAACAGCGTTTTGCCAAATCTTTTTTCCACTGCTTCTGTTCTTATTTCTATCTGTTTATTGTTCATTAGTTTATCAATCTGAAAGTTTCTGTTTGTTATTTAGCATATCTATATTAAGTCTATATTGTTTTCAAGAAATTTAAGTTTTTTTATTATTTGCTTTGACCTTATATTAATTGTTAATACCGTTTTTTATAGCAAAACAAATTTTTTGTAACAGAGGGATCACATTACAATCTATTATCTTCAATATTTGAAAATAATAGATTGCAGCTAAGCGATTATTGAAGAATATACTTATTTTGTACTTTGATAAATAAACTCAATGGGGTGAAGCACATCCATATCTGGCATTCCGTTTTTTAAATAGAATTTGCATATAGGGCACTCTGTGAGCACAACTTCTGCTTTAGAATTCTTTATCTCTTCAATTTTCGGCGATCTGATTTTTTTGCTTATATCCCTATTGTTCATGTAGTAGGTACCGCCTGCTCCGCAGCATAATTCTGGATTCTCCATAGCCTTATACTCTGTTTTTGTTACCTTTGATACAAGATTAACAACATCAAGTTTATCTGCGGAGAATTTATCCTTGTGGCATGGGATATGATATGTAAATGAAGGAGCCGTTTTTCCCGATACTTTTTCGGTAAAAACAGTATTTAAAAAACCGATTCCGCCGACTATCTTGTTATTTAATGCCGTAATTTTTTCCTGTATGGGATCATCCGCAGCAAAGAGTTTTGGGCTTTTTTTCATAAACATCATCATACATGATGAACATTCCATTAATACTTTATCGCACTCAAGTTTGGAAAGAACCTCAATGTTTTTACGCATCATTTCTGCAGCATCTGCAATCTCACCTTCGGCTATTACAGGTATGCCGCAGCATGTAGTATCTTTAGGTACAATAACATCGTAACCTTGTGATGACAGTATATTGACTAAAGCTTCGCCGGTCTCAGGGTACATTAGGTTTGTACCGCATCCATAGTAATATGCTACAACGCCTTTCTTTGTTTCTTTGGCATGAACTATATCCTTGACTCTCTCCTCAAATGGTTTTGATGTAAATTTCGGCGAATCACTCCCTAATCCCAGCTTCTGCGCAAACGACCCTGCTTTAATCATTATATTGCGGGCGCCTTTTTCTTTAAAAGCCTTTGTCATAATTCCGCGCTTAATTGAAGACAGACCCTTTTCCCCTTCAATAATTTTTTCTCTGGCTGATATGATAATTTCATCTACAGGCACCCTGCTTGAACAGTATTGTGTACAGCTTGTACACAGCAGGCACTTGCCGATTATATCTTTAAACCTGTCGGAAGCCGGCATGGTCTTATCAAAAAAAACTTCACCGATAAGGTTGAGTCTATGGCGGGCCAGCCAATTCTCAGATTCCTGAGCTTTATAAACAGGACATACAGCTTGGCAGAAATTACACTGTGAACATTTTTTAATGGGCTCTGTATAGTCTTCTAATTTCATGCTTTACCTCCATTCTCTTTCCAGATTTTTCCGGGATTCATTATGCCTAACGGATCAAGCGTTCGTTTAATAGATTTCATTATCTCAACCTGTTTTGGACCATGTTCAAGTTCCAGAAAACTGCTTTTGTGTATCCCGATCCCGTGTTCGCCGGAAATAGTTCCCTGCAGTTCAAGGCAAACCTTAATCATTTCCTCAATGGCTTTGTCGGCCTTGCGCGCTACCTCCTCGCTCACCTCGCTCTGCAAGATCGTAGGATGCATATTCCCGTCTCCGGCATGACCTGCTATTCCTATACCTATACCGACAGAGGTTGAAATTGCCTGCATGGCTTTTACAAGCTCAGGGATTTTATTCCTCGGCACTGTAATATCCTCTGTGATTACCCTTTTAAATATTGTAGTCATAAGAGGATAAAGTCTTGATCTGGCATACCAGTATGTTTCGCATTCGGCTTTGTCTGTAACTATACGTATATCTACTGCGCCTAATTCGTTACATACCGCTTTAATTTCTTCCGATTCTAACTCTACCTGAGCCTCATTGCCATCCACCTCCATCAGTAAATAGGCTTCGCCTGTTAAAGGTATTGGAGGCGTTAAATAACCGTTTATTGCCATTACGGCAAGTTTTATAAGGAATTCAAGTACTGCAGGGACCGCCCCGCGCGCAATAATCTCAGATACAATTTCAGCAGCCTGATCTGCGCTGACGCATGTTACAACAATTGTCTTTTTTGCAGGCGGGAGAGGGAGCAGCCGCAAGATTCCTTTTGTGATTACGCCAAGTGTTCCTTCGGAACCTGTGAAGAGATGTGTTAAGTCATAACCGCTGGATTGTTTAACAAATCTTCCTCCCGGATTTATAACATCGCCGTTTGGCATTACTACTTCAATGCCTGTTACATATCGTTCGGTTGTGCCGTACTTTACCCCTCTTGGACCTCCTGCCCTTGTTGCAATATTTCCGCCTATTGTACATACTTCCGCGCTCTGAGGGTCGGGAGGATAGAAAAGTTTCATCCCTTCTACTGTTTTTACAAATTTTTCCAGTACCAGACCGCTTTCAACAACTGCTACCAGATTTTTTTGATCTATCTCAATGATTTTATTTATTCTCTTCATATCAATTACAATGCCGCCATGTACGGGAGTACATCCGCCTGCAAGGCCGCTCCCGGCTCCGCGAGGGACAACCGGGATTTTATTTGAAGCTGCGTATTTTATTATTGAACTAATTTCTTCTGTTGATGCCGGGAATACTACTGCGTCGGGATTCTTTTTTGCTACATAGAATGTCGCATCATTCGCATAAGCCGAAACATCCTCCGGCAGATCAAGTACCTGCTCCGAACTTAAAATTTTTCTTAGGTCTTTTCCTATAGATGACATTGTTCCCCCTTTTGTGACATGTATTATTTGATACTTTTACGAACTTGTCATACTCTTGCCTAATTTAAATCCTTCCATGTTGATTTTCATTTTTTCAGGAGGAAGACTTACAGACATAATCTTTTCAAAGTCAGATTCTTCCATAGGGACAACATTAAGACCTGCAGCAGCGCCTATCATGATCACATTGCTTAAAATGGGATTCCCTAACTGTATAGCTTTCTCCGTAGCATCAATAAAGTATATTTTGCTGCATAATTGTAAGAGCGAAGCATTGAGTTCATCCATAGTAGGATATTTTAAATCGCCGCAGATTACTCCTACGGGATATACGGGACGCGTATTGCTTATAACCGCTGTTTCACTGTTTCCGTACTGCGCTAAGACTCTGAGAGATTCAATAGGTTCAAGAGCTACAATAAGATCTGCCTTGCCTTTAGGCATCTGAGGGCTCCATACGGTTTTCTTTGATACCCGTAAATGACTCATTACAGATCCGCCCCTTTGAGACGCTCCGAATGTTTCACCTATCGTTACATAGAATCCCTGCAGAGCCAGCATATTCCCCACTATCCTTGCAGCCATAACATTTCCCTGGCCCCCAACGCCTGTTATAATAATATTGTATGGATCCTTTAACATGCTTTGACCTCCTCGCTTTTAATAGCTCCTGCCGGACATATATTTTTACATACGCCGCAGCCTGTACATATTACACTGTCAATCATTGATACGCTCTTATCTCTGTTCCATACTAATCCCGGGCATCTGAATATCTTTGTACAGAATCTGTCGCAGCCGCAATTTTCACCACGGCATAGAGATTCATCAACATTCATCACATATTTGTTTTTGCCTTTCTTTTCCGGACTGAGAGCGCAGCTCTGCTGCATTATAAGCACTCTGGGTCCTTTCCCGTTCTCTATCAGATCAAATAATTTATCTTGTGTTCCTGTGATGTCAAACGGGTCTGATACATGCACATCGGCGCCGATAGCCCTGCATATACTCTCAATATTTAAGGCATTTACTTTTGCCCCCATAGCATCGGTTTCCGTACCGGGGTGGGGTTGAAATCCTGTCATTGCGGTTCCCTTATTATCAAAAACAATAAGCATCATATCGGATTTAACATGAACTGCATTTACTAATGCCGGTATTATCGAATGGAAGAAGGTTGAATCACCGCATACGGCAACAGCATCCTGTTTCATGCCCAAGCCTCTTAATTTTCCAAATCCGCTTGCAATCCCTAATCCCGAACCCATGGAATGAGTTGTCTTTAGAGTATTAAATCCGGCTCCGAGTATGCCTATTGTATAACATCCTATATCTCCGCATACAAATCCTCCCTTGCCCTGTAGTGTCAGGACATTGTGTATTGACCAAAAGGACGCTCTGTGCGGGCAGCCCGGACAGAATGTGACCTCTCTGTTAGGCGCTCCTGTAAATGATAGAATTGTTCCTTTCTTTTCATAATCTTCAGGGACAGGACGATAATCAATGCCAAGAATTTTTGTTAATGCCGCTATTACTATATCCGGATTGAGTTCATTAACTGTTGGAATCGAAGCGTCATATTTTCCGTGATATTTCTTTACTCCCACGTCTTCCCATGCTGCCGCAGCTATTTTTGTCAGATCTTCAAGGAACGGCTGAACTTCCTCTACGAATAAAATCTTCTTTGCAGAAGCAACATGTTTCTTCACAAGTTTTTCAGGCAGCGGATAAGTTGTGCCGAGTTTTAGAACTCCAACGCGCTTATCGAGTTCCAGCACATTAACAGCTTCTAAACTGTAAAGACTGCATGCGCTGCTTGTTATAATGAGAAGCTCTGGATTTTCAGGACCTGTATAAGTATTAAATTCCGATGTTTCAAAGATTTCCGCTACTGCTTTAAGCTTTTCCTGCTGCTGTCTGTGTTTGAACGGAACAGGCGCTGTAATTACAGGACCGTTAAGAGCATCAAGGAGATTTCCGTCATACTTAAATACGGGAGTGTCATTATTTTTCGGCAAAGTTCCCACTTTAACATTACCGCTTGCATGAGAGAGCCGTGTAACACTACGCACTACGACTACATTGCGTATTTTTTCGGATAACTCAAAAGCCCACTTTATCATATCTATTGCTTCTTGGAAATTTCCCGGTTCGATGAGCGGAAGTTCAAGGAGCCGTGCAAAGTGTCTTGATTCGCCCTCATTTACGCTTGAAATAGCGCCCGGGTCATCACACGGGACAAGAACCATCCCCGCTCTTGTGCCTGATAATCCAAGGTGCAGGAGGAAATCCGATGCAACATTAACTCCGTTCTGTTTCATTACGCACATAGAGCGCAGTCCTGCGAAAGAACCTGCTGCTGCGACTTCAAGCGAAACCTTTTCATTAACCGACCATTCAACATACAGCCCTGCCTTGCCTGCAACAGCGGCAAGATTTTCTATTATCTCTGAAGACGGAGTACCGGGATAACCGGCAGCAACTCTTACTCCGGCTTCAACTGCTCCTCGCGCTATCGCTTCATTACCCATCAGGAGATTAACAGAACCATCTTTATAATCAAGAATGGACATCACATACCTCCTTTCTCATTCATTATATTTTTTAAGGATTGATCATCTACAACTATCATTGGTCTCTCTGTTAAGTTGTTTATCATTTTTTCGTCAACAAGACGAGTAAAAGCTCTTTTCTTTTTATTCATAGAAGCAGTTGAGAGACCGCTTAATGCTTCGGCAGGGAGAGGCGCCGTTTTAATATAGCCCGACTTAACCGCATCATTAACAAGCTGCTCCCCGCGTTCGGTTCTTACTATTATTATATTTTTGTTTTTTTCGCCTTTTAGTTCAAGAGCTCCGACTGATATATCGGCAAACTCTCCTGTCATATCATGGCAATATGTACATCCTAAAGGTATGCCTTTACGCATTTCACTTAGAGGCAGTGTAATCTCATTGTGAGATGTTGTGAAGGTCATAACATCGGCAGGCGGCGGCGGAATATCTACCTTTTGGAGCAGGGTAAGATCAATTTTGTCTTTAAGGGCGTCTTCAAATTTTGAAGTATCAAGAGCCCATGTGCAGAAAAGACCTATAACTATACCGCTTTTGTCAACGAAATCCGGAATATCCGTGGGATTGCTTCTTATATTTGCCATTGCAATAATAGAACATGGAGTACCTACAACGCCTATCTTTTTATATCCGGATTCAGCCCCTTCGTTGAATTTACTGACAACAGGAGATAGTCCGTATTTTGATGAAGCATAGGCATGAACCTTTTCATGGTCTGTTACAATCTCCGGAATACTGACAGCTCCGTTTCGTTTAGTGAGTATTGCAGAGTCTATTGTTTTATTTTTTAATGCAAATTCCATAAGCGCCGAAACTGTACCGCCGTTTTGGAAATTGCCTTTTGATGCCTTGTCGCTTTTTTCAGAGGTATATATAGCTTTGAGATTTCCAAGCGCATCGCTGCTATATTTTTTATTATATAATTTTTCCGAAATCCTGTCTAAGTTTACGCCTGTTTTAGGACAGTATGCATAGCATCTCCCGCTCTCCCGCGAACATTGAAACATAGCCGCTGTTTTACCTTTGTATGTTTTAAAGTAGGGGCAGATAGAAACGCAAGCACCACATCCAATGCACATATTTTTTTGTTGAACATCAGCTTGTAGTTCTTTTGGACCAAATGTCATTATAATCCCTCCTGTTTAGAGTTATAAGGAAAGGTAAGCCTTGAGATATTTTTATGGTATAAAATAAAATGTCTCTCAACCTCTCCTGTGTTTAAAAATTTTATGATAATATAAAAATTTTTATACAGTCTTCTTTAAAGATCTGTATAAGTTTTATGCACTAAGTTCTTATTAATCTTATGTAAATTTTGTATCTATTATTTTGAGTTTTATAAAGATTAATAACTTTGACACTTGAATTGTTTACATCTGCAAAATTGTAAGTCTTATTAAACAGAAGTCAATTGTAATTTAATAATTTTTAAAAATAATTGATTTCCCGATTTGAACAGCAGATGCAAGGCGTATATGCTTATTTATTCGACAGGCGGACAAATTAACAAAATAAACGGAACATTATATACAGGCGTTACCTCCAATTTGATAAAGCGTGTATATGAGCATAAAAACAAAGTAAATGACAGCTTTACAAGTAAATATAAAATTGACAAGTTGGGCTATTATGAAACACATAGCGCCATAACTTCCTCAATAGAACGTGAAAAGCAGATTAAAAGTTATTCGAGAAAAAAGAAAATAGCAAAATATTATTTCTTGACGCATTAGTGAAAGTATATAATATAAACATCTGTAATCTGCAATTTGTAAAAAGGATGCCCGAAAATTTATTTTTCGGGCAGTCACTTTGTGTTTCAATTTATGCCTCTGTAACCTGACTGAAGCCTTTACCTTTTGCAGATGCAAGTATTGTAGTGATTGCAAGGACGACCGACAGTATAGCGAACATTATCCATGCCCTGTCATACGATCCGGTTGAATCGTAAATACTTGCCACTACGGGAGTACCTACTACCAATCCTATTCCGTAGAACAGATTCATTATTCCAAAGATTGTAGCATAGTGCTTCACTCCCACTATGGACGCTGTAACAAACGGAGGCGCTACGGTAGTCATCGAATTTACCAGACCAAATACCACAACAAACACTATTGCTATAGTCAGGTTTTCAACATAGAAGAATAGTGAAATACTTATAAGGAAGAATATCAAACAGTATATTGTACCGAATTTAACACCCTTTTTGTCATATATATAACCCAGCAGGATTTTTCCAAATATACTTACAGCTAATATTCCCGAGAAGAGATTTGCCGCGCTGCTCTCCGTATATCCTTTGACCTTTGTCAGGTAAAGACTGATATTATTTTGCAGACCCATGTTTACAAAGATAACAAGAAATACGCTGATTGCCAGCAGCCAGAAAGACCCTGTCTTGATGTACTGTTTGAGCCCAATACCGCGAAGCATTTCACTGCCGCCGCCTGATCCCTCTTTGGCTCCTAATGGTACAAGACCTTTATCCCGCGGGTGTTCTCTAACAATAAAGATTGTTGTAGGTATAGCTACTACGGCTATTATTATGGCAAGCGCCGTATATGCCATGTGCCAGTCATAGTTAGATAACATATACTTAGTCATCTGTACTAATAGAGCTCCTCCGACAACGCTTCCCGAAAAGGATATACCTATTGCTAAACCTTTCTTATCTTCAAACCAGTTGTTTAGCAGAGCTCCGCAGGGAACAACTGCAATGCCGCTCGCTCCAAGCCCGACTATTGCTGAGACTATGTAGAACATTGTGAGACTGCTGCAAATTGACCACAAGTAAACCCCTCCTGCCAAAATAATAGCATAAATCGGCATGGCTATACGCATTGAGAATTTTGACATAATCTTTCCGACTAAAGCGCTGCCTATTAGATTTGTTAATGCCGCTATCGAAAAGATGAGCTGAATCGCTTTTGCCGTTTCCGAACTGAATTCATTTTTCAATGCAACCGAAAGCGGGTTCCAGCAGTTGACAACAACCCCAATAGAGACAGCCAATAACAAAAAACAGGCTACAACTATCATCCAGTGATAATTAGATTTTTGATTCGCCATTATTACGCCCTCCTTTTTTGAATTTTGATATTAAATTTTGAATTAATAAAGTTTTGCTGAAAATCATGACTTTTGCAAGATTAGGGCCTGCTTATATTTACCTAATATGTGCGCAAGTGATCATCATTTTGCTTTTAATATAAAATAATAATGATTATGTCAACTTAATTAAAGTCGATTTTATTATAAAAAGTTAAAATTTATACAAAAATTTTAACTTTTTATAATAATTTAATCTTTTTATCTTAATAGTTGTTGACATATTTATATATTTATCTTGCTATTATAAAGAATTTTGCCGGATAATTTTAGAAAGAATATTTATTTTAATATATATGAATATATATTGTTATAACTACATATATTTATATGTATTTATTTTTATAGCGATTTCGATTCAGCCGCAATAAATTTTTACGTAACTATTGCTTTATTGCCGCTTAAGAGAATGTCGCTTGAGAAAAGGATTCGGCTAAAAGTCTGAAGGCTTTTATTGAGTCATAAATTTTGCTTAAATATTCTTCACATCTGGCTTAATTAAAAATACAATTTAAGGGAAGCAGGATTATTAAATTAAATTAAATTTATCTTGATTATTAAAATTATAATTTTTTAAGGAGGAAAACTGTGAGCAGAGATTTACAAAAATTTTTTTACCCGTCGTCGGTAGCAGTGATCGGGGCTTCGGATAAATTGGGAACAATTCCGGAGAGGGCATTGCGGAATTTAAAAGACAGCGGCTTCAAGGGGGATATCTACCCCATAAATGTCAGCAAAGATGAAATATACGGACTCAAATGTTATAAATCTATTTTAGATACTCCAACAGTACCTGATCTGACCCAGATAGTTGTTAGAGCGGAATTGGTTTTAGACGTTTTAATGCAGGGAGTGGAAAAGGGCTGTAAAAATTATGTAATACACAGTTCGGGTTTTGGCGAAGGAGGAAGTGAAGAGGGTATAGCATTACGCAATAAACTCGTTGAGTTATCGGAAAAACATAATTTAAACGTACTTGGTCCTAACAGTATGGGATTTGTTAATATAAAAAGTTTGACAGCTTCTTTCAGCCCGACTTTGGCTGTGGGATTAACTCCCGGCACTGTTGCCTTTCTATCTCAAAGCGGAGGACAGGTTTTTAACTGGAACATAATGGCAAAGAATAGAGGCGCAGGATCCGCCTACATAGTAGCTACGGGAAATGAAGTGGTAATGAGCGTTTTTGACGTTGCAGAATTTGTATTGGAGCAGGATAACGTAGATGTTGTATGCGTTTTTATTGAAAACGTCAGAGACGGGGATACTCTGATAAGAGCGGCAGAAAAAGCGCTTGAAATGGGGAAACCGCTGCTTGTATATAAGGTAGGCGTTACGGAAGAGGCAGGCAGGGCTGTAGCCGCCCATTCGGGAAATATTGCAGGCAGAGACGAATTGTTTGACAGTATATGCAACCGCTATGGAATTATACGTCCAATAGATCAATTGCACGCTATAGATATGGTGCGTATTATTCAAGCGCCTTTGGGAATTCCGAAGGGCAACAGGCTCGGATCATATGCTAATTCAGGGGGCGCAGGCGTAATAATTATTGACGAAGCTATCAAATACGGCATAGATATGGCAGAATTTTCAGAAGAAACCGTTAATACGCTGAAAGAATTGATTCCATTAGGTTATCCTTACAATCCGGTTGATACAAGCGCGCAAATAATGGCTATGATGGATAGAAACATAACGGTTGTGCGGGCTATAAACAATGATCCCAATATGGACGTTATGGTATGTCTGGTTGGAGCGGCATACGGTCCTTTGGCAGATATAGCGAAGGACCAGTTGATTACAGTATTTAAAGAAAGTAAAATTCCCATAATTGTATCATGGGGCGGAGCAGATAGAATTATTCCAGAGCTGGTAAAAGAGAATATACCTGTTATGTACACAGTAGGTCAGCTGGGGCGTGCTTTAGGTCCGGTTATGAAATATGCCAAGATCAGACAAGAATGGTTAGCCAAAGGGAAAGAGCCCGTACCTGCAATTGATAAACAACGGCAGGAAAAAGCCAAAAAATATATAGCCGATAACAAAGCTCATTTTACCGAATATGAAAGTAAAGAGCTGTTGAGCATGTATGGAATTACCGTAACTAAAGAGGCTTTAGCTGTTTCCGCTCAGGAATCGGCAGAGCAGGCAGGGAAAATAGGATTCCCTGTAGCTCTTAAAATCAATTCTCCTGATATTCTGCATAAAACAGAAGCGGGCGGGATAAAGATTAACCTAAAAAATGCCGAAGAGGTTAAAGCGGCATACGAAGAAATAATAAAGAATGCAAAAAAAAGTATGCCGAAAGGCGATTATAAAAAAGTATTAGTGCAGGAAATGGCATCAGGCGGAAGCGAGGTTATTATAGGAGCTATCAATGATCCGCAGTTTGGTCCTACGGTTATGTTTGGCTTAGGCGGCATATATGTTGAAATTTTTAAAGACGTAAGCTTTAGATCCGCTCCGGTGAGCTACGGCGAAGCGCTGAGAATGATCGACGATATTAAAAGCAGCACTATTATAAAAGGCTACCGCGGAAAAGAGAAGGGCGATTTAGACGCTTTAGCTAAAACTATCGTTAATTTTTCATTAATGATTGCAGAATTAAAAGATGATTTTATGGAGATTGACGTTAATCCGTTGATTGTACTTCCCGAAGGGAAAGGCGTAAAAGTTGTAGATGCTCTTTTTGTTTTAAAATAACAAGGGGCGAGATATAAAAAATAAGAAAGTGAGGTTTTTTTAATGGATTTTAGAATAAGTGAAGAACAGCAAATGTTGTTGGACAGTATAAATAAATTTGCTGAAAGAGAAAACTTTAAAGAATTGGCTGTAAAAATTGACCGCGAAAATCATTTTCCTGAGGAAGAGCTGCTTCCGAAATATGCAGCTTTGGGACTTTACGGTATGACAATATCGCCCGAATACGGCGGAGGCGGGCAGCCTGCATTAACGGCTGTTCTTGCTGTGGAGGAACTTGCCAAATACAGTATAGCATTGGGCGCAGCAGTATTTGAGAATAATCTGGGACCTTGCCGTATTTTAGAAACATACGGCACTGAGGAGCAAAAGAAAAGAATACTTCCGGGCGTATGCGAAGGTAAATACTGCTTATCCATTGGTATGACAGAACCGGGCGGCGGGTCGGATTTGGCTGCACTCAGCACTAAGGGTGTGGACAAGGGCGACCATTTTCTACTAAACGGAAACAAGTGTTTTATTTCAGGCGGCGGATCGTCTTCTCATTTTTTGGTTTTTTGCCGTTTAAGCGAAGATAAGGGATTCAGGTCAATAGGCGCTGTAATTGTAGAAAAGGGAATGGCAGGATTCAGCCACGGACCGCAGGAGGACTTTTTAGGATGGCGAGGCGTTCCTTCGGCAGAATTGATTTTTGAAGACGTAAAAGTGCCTAAAGAAAATGTTGTTATAGAAGCAGGAGGCTTTGCTAAACTTTTGGGAGGGTTTGCCCTTGAGAGACTGGGCAATTCGGCATGCAGCGTTGGTACCGCAGAAGGAGCTTTTAGAGAAGCTATGGAATACACAACAGTGAGAGAGGCGTTTAAAAAGCAGATTTGTGAATTTCAGGCAATGCAGTTTAGTATTGTTGAGATGAAAATGCAGATAGATGCGGCGCGCATGCTGCTTTATCGCGCAGCAAGCGGAGCAGGCATGGCTTTCCCCAATCCTTTTGAAGCGGCTATGGCAAAGTGCTACTGTAATGCTATGGCTGTTGAAGTTACAAACAAGGCTCTTCAAATATTCGGAGGTTACGGCTATTCAAAAGAGTTCCCTGTTGAAAGATATTTGCGAGACGCGCGCGGATGCGGTATTGCAGGCGGTACGCAGGAGATGTTAAAACTTACCCAGGCGCGTTTTCTTTACGGGCGTATGTTTGATCAAAGGGGAAGTAAACCAGAGGGAAAGTAAATAGTATATAAGCAGTATAATAGAAGTAATTAGTATAATATATTAGTAGTAATCAATATAATATATGAATTATATTATAGAGTAAAATAGAGGTAAATTTCCTTAAAATTGCTTATTTTTTAAAATTGTTTAAAAAAAAGTAGTGACAAATTATATTAAGGGAGTTATACTTGAGACACAGTATTTTTAAATTTTAAACGTATCATTTTTTCATTTTTTATTTGTTACTTTAATTTTTAATTAAAGGTGATAAATATTTATTACAAATAATTTAGGAGGCTTTTATGAAGAAATTTCTGTTTTTAGTATTCGCATTACTGCTAATGGGCTCTTTTACAGGACTGTTTGCAGATCATGCCAAGATGCTGCCTGAGAATGTGGGACGTGTCTATATTGCGCCGTCATATATCTGGGGAGACAAGTCTTTTGACAAGGACGGGGAGAAAGTAAGTAGTTCAGATCGTACGATGTTTAACTTGGGTTTAGCTTTGGAACACGGAATCTTGAGCTGGATGACTGCAGCTCTGCAATGGACGCCGGGTTATAATGTGTCTTCTGAGATAGACACAAAAAGTGCATTATTTGCAAAAAAAGCTGACGCTAAAGATATGGGCGATCTCTTTATAGGCGCAAAAATGCAGTTAGTTGGTCCTAAAGCGCCGTTAGTACAAACAGAGGATATGCGCTTTGCTTTTGCTCCGGGTATTAAGGTGCCTTTAACTAAAGGTCCTGATTTTGAAAAAGAGCTCAAGAAAGGGGGAGCTGGAGATGATTTTACTGCTGCTAAAATTGACAAACACGTTTTTGCTGCAGGATGGAGAGCCTACTTTGACTATTTGTTCACAAAGGAGTTCTTTGTTAATCTCTATAACGAGACAATCTTTTACGTACAGAAAGGTAAATTTAAGAATTCCGATCTCACTATGATGGGAGCTTGGATGGTGGCTAACGGGACGGCAATGGGTATGAGTAGTGGTGCTCAGTCTGTTAAAGCTGGTGATGTGAATTACGGCTATGACCTTACTTTTGAGATTGAGGCTAATTACACAATGGAACTCGCTCCTAAAACAACCTTAGAGCTTCAGCTTCCGATAACTTATACTGAAACTGCGGCGCTGAATACGAGTTTACCGGCATTGGTGGATCAATTGGGGCAGGATACGCGGCAGGTGTGCAGGCTATAGCAGATGCGGCAAAAAAGAGCCAACTTATCAGAGTGAGACCTACTGTGGGACTATTCTTTATGGATTGGGCAGTGCCGATAGAATTTAAGATTGGTTACTTTTTACCTGTATGGGGAAAGAGCACAACCAAAAACGATACTATTAATGCACAAATAAGGGTGTATTATAAGATATAGTTAATGCACAGGTAAAAGTATTTGTTTTTATGGTAAAGGCTCCTCTGAAAGAGGGGCCTTTGTTTTTTGTGGGTAAGGGGGCTCTGACCCCGACCCCAGTTGAAGTTTATGTTATAATTAAAGGCTCTGACCCAACATCATAAACTTAAGGAAAATAGTCTACGGATTTCATGGATATTTACGATTTACGAATAAAGACCTAAATGCTATTGAAATATTCGTATTAATTGATGTTGGCTCTGACCCCATATTTAAATACACATATTTAAATACATATTTAAATACAATATTATAATCCATAAAATCGACATAAAATTAATTTAATTGAGTGAAATTGAACTATTTGTGTGGTGAATATGCAGTTAATGTTGCTAAATAGGCTGATTAGTATGCGGTGTATGATGTTATGTGGTGATTTTTATAAATTTTTATAGAATCAGAAGACGACTCATCAGAAGACGACTCATCGCAATCATTTTTATAAAATCAAAAATCAATGATTGTATTAGTTTAAACAGCTTGTTTATCTCACTTAAAAA
>WRGT01000059.1 GCA_009787025.1 Spirochaetota bacterium | reverse complement strand
CGCGTTCTATCTCGTCTTTGCTTATGTTCTTTAGTATCTCGCTTGCCATGGCTATTCCCTCTTCAATTAATATTATTTTGTTTATTTCACTGCGTTTACTTTTGTCTGTCAAGTACTTAAAATATATTGCCCACCGCTCCTGAGCGCTCATTTCATCTATGGGATTATCTATTATCTTTTCTAATTTAGAAAGTTCAAGCGTAATTATACGGCTTTTCCCGTTTAAAGATACTCTACGAACAGAATCATAGTATTCAAAATTATGGAAAAAACGTAAACATTTGCTGTTTTCATTTTTTTATTCCCCTGCATAGAATACGATTGAACCGTGCAGGAAATAAAAATTTTTTTGTGATTTTTGAATTTTTTTGTATTATTATACTTTTACTGAAAAAATTTCTCATTACAAGCAAGGTTATTTTGCATATAAAATATTTGTGCAGCGTGAAATCGTTGTGGCGCAAAATTTTGCGCCCGTACGGCGTATTATGAAACAATGTTTGTATTTTATAATATGGGGTGTATGTTGCAACAAAAAACAATTTGTTTCGCAGTGGATTGTTTTGTATCGGGAAACGGTCGGGCGTACACCGTATAGACAAGGCATGCCTTGTCTATACAAATTTATCCATACAAATAATAATTTGCAATTCAATAAATTTCATGTGAACAAATTCAAATAATTCCCTACAAACGAAATCAAAAAAATCATTATAATCACATAAATTCCGGTAACATATAAATTAAATACAGCTTGAAAAATTGATCTCGTAAATAAAAATTGTCTAACCATGAATATATTAAAACCCACAGATGCCAATATCACAGCCGCAGCAGAGATCATTAAAAACGGAGGAATTGCAGCATTCCCGACAGAAACAGTCTATGGACTTGGCGCTGACGCACTAAATCCCATTGCAGTTGCAAAAATATTTGAAGCTAAAAAAAGACCGTTCTTTGACCCATTAATTGTTCATATTGCCGAACTGTCGGATATGGATAAAATCACAAAAAGACCCGATTCTAAATCCCTTAAGTTGATGGAGAGATTTTGGCCCGGACCATTAACAATAATCTTGGAAAAAAATGATAACCTGCCCCATATAGTTACATCATCGCTGCCAAATGTTGCAGTGAGAATGCCTTCTAATAATATTGCATTAGAGTTTATAAAAAAATCAGGCACAACCATTGCAGCGCCAAGCGCAAACAGATTCGGCTGTTTAAGCCCGACAAGTGCAGAACATGTTTATAGTCAACTCGGCAGCTCTGTTGATATAATAATTGACGGCGGTCAATGTACTTTCGGCATTGAGTCAACGATTATAAAGATATTGGAAGATAAGATATATCTGCTGAGACATGGAGCAATTACAAAAGAGGAAATAGAAGAGTTTATCAAAGAACCTGTTGTTTTAGATATAACAAGCGATAAAACCGAAGCGCCGGGGCAGCTCCCATATCACTACTCTCCTGAAAAACAGATTATACTAATAGATAAAATTACAACCATTGAAGAGAGATGCGGCTACCTGTTCTATAAAAAACCTGACTTTTATGCGCCTGAAAACAGTTCAAAGATACTGTCGGAAAAGGGCAATCTCAGAGAGGCTGCTGCAAATCTTTTTTCACATTTACATTATCTCGACAGACTTGACATTGATATAATCTATGCGGAAAAAATCGAAGAAAAAGGTTTAGGCATTGCAATAATGGATAGACTTAATAAGGCATCAAGGAAAAACAATAAATGAAGTATTCGGAATAATATGAAATCTAAAAATAAATTCATTGTTTTTGAAGGGATAGACGGCTGCGGGAAATCAACGCTGTGTTCTCTCCTGTATGATTTTATTAAATCAAAAAATATTCCCGTACAGCTTCTTTGTGAACCTACAAACGGGAAGTACGGGCAGATGATAAGAAAAATTTTGCAAGATAAAACTTCCATCTCTGTTGAAGAACAGATTCATCTGTTCATTGAAGACCGCAAAGAAGATTATAAACTGAATATAAGACCATGTATAGAGAATGGAATTACCATTGTCATGGATAGATACTTTTACTCAAATGCTGCATATCAGGGCTGCAGTAAAATATCCCCTATAGAAATAATTGAACGGAATTTAAATCAGGGATTCCCCATACCCGACAGAGTCTATTATATTGACATTGATCCGCAGGCAGCAATGAAACGCATTACGGCAAGAAGCGGTTCGGGTAAAACCGAACTATTTGAAAAAAAAACTTTTCTTGAAGGCGTCAGAAAAAACTTTCTGTCAATGACAGATCGGCATTTTCTAAAAATTGACGGCAGTCTCTCCGTAGATGAAATATCTAATATTATAAAAGACGATTATTTAAAGCTTAATTAGATTTAAATCTTTAAGCCATTGATTGAGGCATTGCTCCAATAGATTTGTATCAATAGGCTTTGAGATATAGCCGTTAAATCCGTTTTCTAAGAATATTTTATCTGCTCCGCTTAAAGCATTTGCAGTTAATGCAATAATCGGAACCTTGCTGTAATAATCATTAAATTTCCGTATTATTGCCGTAGTCTCTATACCGTCCATCTCCGGCATCATTTGATCCATAAATATTATATCATATTCATTTTTCTTAATCAGTTCAAGAGCTTCTGCACCGGAAATTGCAGCATCAGGTTTAATACCAAAGGCATCCAAAATAGCCCGGGCAACAATAAGATTCATCTCTATATCATCCACTACTAAAACCTTGGCATTTGGCGCAGAGAATACAACATTATCTTTAACATCATTGGAAAAAATGAAATCCTCTCCATGTTCAAACGGAATAGTGATATTGAACTCCGACCCTTCTCCATAAATGCTATTTACAGAAATTGTACCGCCCATAATATTACATATATGCTTTGCAATTGTAAGACCAAGTCCTGTTCCGACAATATTCTTATTTTTTTTATGATCTAACTGTTCAAACGCATCAAAAAGTTTATCAATTTCATCCTCTTTTATTCCTATACCCGTATCAATTACTTTGAAATAAAGATTAGCATCATCGGAATAAGCTTTAAATTGAATTCTGCCGCTTCGTGTATATTTGACGGCATTTGAAATTATATTTTCAATAATCTGCCTTAATTTTGTTTCATCAGCATAAACAAATTTCGGCAAATCTTCGGCAAACTCATACTCATAAGTCAAATTTTTTATAGCAGCAGTGTTTTTCCATAGAGAATTAACATTATCCAGCATAGAGATTAATGCAAAATTTGTCGGATTTAAAACGAACTTCCCTGCTTCAATTTTAGAAAAATCCAAAATATCATTAATAATATTTAATAACACATATGAAGATTTTTTTACGTTAACCAAATTATTACTCTGTTGATTCGAAAGCGGTTCTCTTGCAATTGCATCCAAAAGGCCGATGATTGCGTTCATCGGAGTTCTTATCTCATGCGACATTTTTGCTAAAAAGTCAGATTTAGCTCTGCTGGCTTGCTCTGCAATCTTTTTAGCTTCAACAATCTCAGTCACATTATGCATCACAATCAATACACCTTTAAAAGAAGATTTTTCATCTTCTATTTTTATAATATGCGTTCGATATCTGATACCATTGACTGGTAAAGTTAGTATCATTTCATTGGGATCATTGTTATTTAGTACATTAGTTATAACTTCATAGACTTTATCTTTAAATTCACTAAATAAAGAATCTTCTATTATAGATAAAAATGAACGACCTGTAAGAACAGACATTTCATTGAGATTAAATAAAGTGCGAAAAAGATATGTTCCTAATAAAAAATTCAAATCACTATCAAGTAAAAAAATTATATCCGGGCAATACATTAATAAAAGGCGATTATACATCTCATGCATTTGCTTGTCTGCTATAATCGAGTTTTGTAATGTCTCTATATTTATTCCAATATTCTCCAAAACCATTGTCTTTGAATGGAGCATACGCTGAAGTTCTTCTTTTTCTGCCTCTGCATTTCTATATCTTAAAAGTAGATCATCATACTCTTTTTTACTTATTGTTTCACCGTTATTTATGAATTTATTATACAACCAAATACCTCACTTTAAAATGGTCTCAAAATATTAAAATTGCATTTTTATAAGCGGGTAATCATGAAGCCGATTTACAACTGCTCCATTTCTAAGAGATGTTGGACATATCTCCTCGTCTCCATGTCCTCCCACATACTGAAATTGTTGATGAATATTTTGACAACATAACTGAAAAGAGTTGTCAATTTTAGCATAAATCTATCCCTTGCGCATAGGCTAATTTAAAGTCAATCAACAACTATGCAGTTTAATATTTTCTGTGTAACTTAATTCTGCAAAGTAATCTTTAAAAACGAAAAAATAATAGCCTCAATTATACATAGTTATATAAATAATAAATATGACACAGTTATGAAAATAAAGTTTCAAAAATCTGTTATTAATAACAAAACAATTTTTATATCATTTAAAAACATGTACAAATTATATAAATCTTATTAAATGATTCAATACTATAGGGATTTTGCGTCATTGCCATATTTTAAATTCATCAGTGACATTGTAATTGACTTTTGTTACA
This sequence comes from Spirochaetota bacterium, assembly GCA_009787025.1. Lineage (GTDB taxonomy): Bacteria > Spirochaetota > UBA4802 > UBA4802 > UBA5550 > WRGT01. The sequence goes on along the minus strand of WRGT01000059.1, from coordinate 33,181 downwards.
ACCAATAGACATTTATGATATTGAACCTTATGGAGAGATTTGGAATGAAAAAGAAAATCATTGCTGTTATTTTTTTATTTATATTTTCTAAAACATTTTTATATGGAATTGAAAATCCGTTTCCTCTGCCTCCATCGGTATTATCTGCAAGCTATTCCGAAGGATCATTTTCGTCACTATTAAATCCTGTATTTACAGATATGAACAGCGCAGAGGATATAGCTTACAGATATGCAGCCTACAATAATGGAGATTCGGGAAACCACTTTCTATCAGCAAGCATTTATCATTTCAATTTTATTTATGCAAGGTATAATACAATACCTGACTTAAACGGTAATTCCATATTAGATTCGGGCGTAAATCTTTACAGCATTAACAGAGGTTTTTTCTTTGGGAATGTATTCGGTTTTGGAGCAGGATTTTCATTTGGGAAAAGCAGCGATGATTACTTTAACGATTATAGAGGATGGAATATAGGCTTGCTGTATAGACCTTATCCGTTTTTATCATTGGGTGTTGTATTTAAAGATTTAAACGGGAAAATAGGCAGCGAAAAGATAAATCGAAGTGATATATATTCCATATCAATACGACCGTTTATCGAATATTTAACCCTTAGCGCCGACTGTGTAAAAAAAGAGGGCAAAAGCTTTAAGGATGCCGACTATTACTATTCCGGCGAACTAAAGGCTTTTAAAGATATTTCATTGATGCTAAAATATGGCGCTGATAAAAGCTTTACAGCCGGAATTACTATCCCATTTTATTTGAGAGTTGAAAACAGCGTTGAGATTACATTAGATGCCTATGGTTCAAAGAAAGCCGAAACATCAGACTTAAAGAGCACAGGCGTAGCTGTAAGATTTAGACAAAACAGCAAAGCAGTCGCCATATTACCAACAGATAATTTTGTTAAGCTGTCTATACGCAATAATTACAATAAAGAAAAAATCGAATCGGGATTTTTTTCAAAGAATGAACTTACATTTAAAGATTTGGTAATTGGACTTGAACAAGCCGGTAATGATCCCGGTATTAAAGGATTTATCATAGAGATAGATAATTTAAGTTTCGGCATGGCGCAGATTCAGGAGCTAAGAGATTTATTGAATAAGTTTAGATCAAGAGGTAAAAGGGTATATTCAATACTCAACTATTCAGGCAACAGAGAGTACTATCTCGCCACAGCATCGGATAAAATATTTATGCCTCCAAACACTACATTTAAAATCACAGGACTTACTCTAAAGACCTATTATATTAAGGGTCTTCTTGATAAGGGAGGTATAAAATACGAATCTGTCAATAAGGGAAAATATAAGTCATTTAACGAAGCATTTACAAGAGAGAATATGTCTGATTATTCACGTGAGAATTTAACAGCGGTTCTGCGCAATTTAAACGAACAGTTTATCACAGGAATAATGGAAGAGCGAAAGATAGCTCGTTCTAATATTGACGAACTTTTTAGCAAAGGTTCCTATACCCCTGATGAGGCTAAAGAGAAGGGATTTATTGATGAGATAATGTATGCTAACGAAGCTATGGATTCATTAGAGAAAAAAATTACTGCAATTTTATTCGACAATTACATAAAAGAAGAGATGACCATAAGACCATGGGGTAATGTTCCTGCCATAGCTGTAATTGATGTAACAGGATCTATTGTTTCAGGTCAAGGCGGAGGAATCGGAATATCGGATTTAACTAATGACTATGATTACAAAACTTCTATCGAAGCTGCCTTCAATGATACATCTGTTAAAGCTATAGTAATTAGAATAGATTCGGGAGGAGGATCCGCAGCAGCATCGGATTTTATGTGGAATACGCTAATCCACGCAAAAAAGAAAAATCCCAAGCCTGTTGTTTTCTCATTTGGGAATACTGCCGCATCAGGAGGATATTACATTGCATGTACGGGCGATCCGATTTTTGCAAGCAAGGGAACTATTACAGGCTCAATCGGCGTTGTAGCAGGAAAAATTTCACTTGAAGAACTATATTCAAAACTTGGTATAAGTACAGAGACCATTAAGATGAGTGAATTTGCAGATATATTCTCCGAATCAAGAAGCTTAACACAGAAGGAAAAAGACCTGTTCCAAAAAGAGATAGATTTTATCTATGATAAATTTACATCAAAAGTTATGGCAAGCAGAAATCTATCAAAGGATGAAATTGCCGAAGTTTCAGAGGGTAGAATCCATTCGGGAGATATGGCTAAGAAGTATATGTTAATCAATGAAACAGGAGGATTCATTGCTGCAATAGAATATGCAAAAATAAAGGGAGGCATAAACTCCGATTACAGAATTATCAACCTGTCTGAAAAAAAATCAATAATCAAAAATTTTATAGGCAGCAGCGGTATTTCAATTCTATCTCAGCACATGAGATTTATTGTTCAAAATATAGAAAAATATAGCATGTTGAATGAAAATGTTTTGTATATACAACCTTATGCCATTATGATTGAATAAACTTAAATTTGTTGACAAAATTCAAATTATAATTATTATTCATAATTAATGCAGGGCAAATTGCATGCGCTTGGAATAATTGGAATAATATAAATAGATGATTATTTCCTATTTATATAAAGAATATTTAATATAATCAGGCGAGGTTAATATGAAAGTATTTCTTACAAATCATACAAAAACAATTCTTAAACCATTAGAGGATATCTCTTCGGAACTTAATTTAGATATCACTGAAATCTATCCACACTCTATTGATGAATCATTAAAAGCAGTAACGCCTGACATAGCGATTATAAACTGGACAGACAGTATGGGTGAAGAAACAGATACAATCATAAAAAAATTCAAAGCTATTAAAAGTCCGCCTTTTATTCTTCTTCTCAGCACTAAAGAAGCAACTAACGAGTTGATGAATGGTATTCTATCCGGCGCTGATGATTATTTAATAATGCCATTTACAAAAGATGAACTGAGGTTAAAGTTTAATGTAATAAAAAAACATATAGTCAATACTAAGGCTCTCATAAAAACAAAAAGAAAGCTTATGAGATATGCAAAAGAGGATCCTGTAACTTCAGTCTTAAACAGGAGAGCGCTTCTTGATGAAATATTAAATGAAATGAGACGCTCGTCAAGGAGAGGAGATTTTATATGCGCTATTATGATAAATCTCCGCAACTATAATGAACTGTTAAATAAAATGGGAGTAAAAATTTTTGATATATTCCTTGGTGAATTTTCATCAAAATTAAAAAAATCTATTAGACCTTATGATAAAATCGGAAGATTTGATTTGTCAAGATTCATTATTTTCCTTCCACAAGCAAGAAATGACGACGCTCAAAAGGTTTCCGAACGAATAATAAAAAATATTCAAAGTCAAAAATTCAAATATAAAGAAGATTACATCGAGCCATCTGTTTCAATCGGCATCTCCGAGCTTGACCCTGATGATATGCAAAGGGACGATAAATTCGATGATAACATAATAAATGATCTTATACTTGAGTCATTTATCAGAAGATCCGAATTTGCAACTTCTACAGCAGATGAAAAAGGTAAAAATTCAATAGAGGTATATACATTCTAAAAATCAATCCAATTCGTGGACAAGAAGTCCGCTTCTGAGTTTCGGTTCAAACCATGTTGACTTTGGCGGCATTATCATACCTGCATCGGATACATCCATGAGCTGTTCAATCTCTGTAGGGTACATTGAAAAAGCGGCTGCAAACTCACCTAAATCAACAAACTTTTCAAGTTCGGCAACACCCCTTATTCCTCCGACAAAATCTATGCGTTTATCTTTGCGTGGGTCTTTAATGCCGAGGAGCGGTTCAAGAACTCTTTTTTGAATAATTGTTACATCAAGTGCTTCTATGGGATCATTTGGAATTTCAAACTTCGGGCGTATAGTAAACCACTCCCCTCTTAGATACATTGAGAATGTATTAACACTAAGCGGAACCTTAACTCCGTTCTTTTCAATAATAAAGTCTTCTCCCAGCCTCTTAATAAATTCATCGGCAGACATCCCGTTAAGATCCTTAACCACCCTGTTGTAAGCTAAAATTTTCAGCTGAGTATGTGGAAATATTACCGAATAGAAAAAGTTAAACTCTTCATCGCCGCTATATTTCGGGTTTTTCTCTCTTCGCATTTTACAAACCCTTACAGAGGATGCAGCCCTGTGATGTCCGTCGGCAATGTATAATTCGTCATCTTTAAATGATTTTATGATTTCATCTGTAAGATTACTATCCTCTATTAATCTCACAACATGCCTTATGCCGTCTGCTGCAACAAAGTCATAGACCGGCTCTGCCGTCATAGCTCTTGCAATGAGTTTTCTCTTTTCTTCGCTGTCTCTGTAAATAATAAAAACCGCTCCTGTATTTGCATTTACAATATCAATGTGCCTTGTTCTATCGAGTTCTTTCTCCTCTCTTGTAAGTTCATGTTTTTTAATAATGTTAGCCAGATAATCATCTGCGCTTAAACATGCGGCAATACCGGTCTGCGTTCTTCCATCCATAGTCTGAGAATATAGATACAGCACAGGTTTTTTATCCGTGAACATATACTCTTTCTCTATAAACATATTAAAGTTTTCTTTAGCCTTCTTGTAAACTTCAGGCGAATATGGATCTGTTCCCGGCGCGAGATCTATCTCTGACCTTGTAATATGATAAAAACTATAGGGATTGTCTTCAGCTGTTTGGACAGCCTCAGTATATGATTCAACATCATAAGGGAGTTCGGCAATCTTATGAGCAAGCTCCTTCATTGGACGTATAGCTTTGAACGGTTTAATCTTTGCCATATCTTAAATACCTCTGATAACAAATTACAAATTACAGATTACAAATTACAAATAAAAAATTAAAGATAAAATGAAAATAGTAATTTGTACTCTGCACTCTGTAATTTGTACATTGTAATTTGTAATTTGTAATTTGTGCTTATTGCTTCCAAGTCAATATTTTTTTCTTTCCGCCACTTTTTTTTAAAAGAGGTAGATGATTCATGTAATTCCCTTTTTGTAATAACAATCGTCACCCCACCTTGCCGGATTATTTTCGATATATTCAACAATTCGATTATATTCATAATTATTACGAATAATATGGTCGTGAAATGATTTTTGCCATGGGGAAAATCCTAATTGTTTTGAAACATATTGTTTAAATTGTTTGACGATTATTGACACGCTCGTAGGGGCGATTATCAATCGCCCGCAACCATCATCCGCCGACCACCCGTAATCCCGTAATCGCCCGTCTGTCTCGTTATTTTGTATTATCAAAATTAAATGTATATGATTTGGCATAATTACATATTTGTCAACGCTGACATTTTTATAATGAACCGAAATTTCATTTATCGCCTTATCTACGATTATGCCATATTCCGAAAATTCAACATGCAAATTATCTTCCATCTCATTTTGCGGATGGTCGGGGAATGATTGCGGGTTATGTTTCAATTGCAGGCGATTGGTTGATGACTGCGGGTTATGTTTCAATTGGGGGCGATCGGGGAATGATTGCGGGCGATTGATAATCGCCCCTACGATGTGGCCAAAAATTTCATGTTTATTTTTAACGCATATTGTTATAAAATATACACCGTTTTGGCTGTAATCATAATCTTTCAAACGATTATGTTTGCGGGCAGTTAAATTTTTCATGGCGTTTTTCCTTATTTTGATTTTGCGTTTTAATTGCAGATCAGGCGGCAAAATGTTGCCTCTACAAAAAGATAACGATTGAAACCGGCGCGTGATGAAAAATTTTTTGCGTTTTTTTAATTTTTTTATCTTAAAGAAGTGGAAGAACAAATTACAGATTAAAAATAAAGCGTCAAACTTTTTCCATTAATTTTATTTGCATTGACAAATTCTTTTTTATAAATGATTCAAAAATGATCGACAAAATAATATTAACAATGAATTTCAATATAATATGGAGAAGCCTTTGAAGAACAAATATATTATCCCCCTTTTTATTATACTCTTTCTAACAGATTGCAGTTCCCAAACTATTGATCCGGTTAAAACAAACAGTTCCGAAAAAAAACAGGCGATAGTTTTAAAAAAACCTGCCGAATTTCAGCCGGAAAAACCTGAAAAGATTACATTCGGCAACAGTGATATGAAAGTTACAATATATTCAAAAAAATTCGCCCAGGGAGATGCCATATACATAGAGATTGAAAAACAGGAAAACGGATTTATGCCTGAGAGTGTATCATTTTTGTATAAAGGTAACAAAGTGCCTGTTACTAAAACTTCCTGGGGATTTAAGTCTTTATGTGGTATCCATCCCGAACAGAAACCGGGGAAAGTATCTGTTGCTGTCGGTTATAAAAAAGATGAAAAGGCTGCCGAATTATCTTCTAATATATTGGTAAAAAAGGGCGGCTTCCTTGTATCTCAAACCAAGTTAGATTTGGGAAATTTTTCCAACAAAGACTACACTGCAGACCCTAAGTTTAAGGAAACCATAGCCGAATGTTCCGAGCTTAGAAAAAAAGCATTCAGCGCTGTTTCCGAAGATAAAATTCAAGGTACAATTTCGCACCCAAGGGATATGCACAAAATAACAAGCGAATTTTGGAAAAAAAGAGTGTACCTTTCATATCAAACAAAGGGCAAGAAAAAAGTAAGCGGAAGCAAAAGCAGTATTCACAGAGGTCTTGATCTTAAAGGCGATGTGGGCGCTCCCGTATATGCAATGGCTGACGGCGTAGTTGTACTTGCCCATTCAATGTTTTATGAGGGAAATATGGTTGTTATTGACCATGGGAATCAGATTTTTTCATATTATCAGCACCTTGATTCCATTAGTGTTAAAACAGGCGATGCCGTTAAAGCAGGCGATACAATAGGAGGCGTAGGCGCTACTGGAATGGTAACAGGTCCCCATCTGCATGTAGCATTAGTTATACAGGGAGTTCATATTGATCCGCTGAGTATTCTCTCACTGCCGATCAGCAAATGATTTTTTTACTTGACAAAATATATATCATGGTATATATCAAAGACAGGAGAGTAAATATGCAAACAGCGCGATTATTTATTAATGGAAGAAGTCAGGCTGTAAGGCTTCCTAAAGAGTGCCAATTTAAAGGGAAAAACGTTTATATCCAAAAAATAGGCGAAGCAGTTATTCTGTTTCCTTGCGAGAAAGACTGGGAAATATTTTTAAATGGATTAAACGGTTTTTCCGACGATTTTATGTCTGAGGGCAGGCTTCAAGGAACAAGCAGGGAGAGAGACGAATTGTAATGTATATGCTTGATACAAATATCTGTATATACATTATAAAGAAAAAACCTTTGAATGTCTTAGCTCAATTAAAAAAGAAAAAAAAGAGAGGCTTATACATTTCCGCAATAACCTTAGCCGAACTGGAATTTGGGATTGAAAACAGCTTATATAAAGAAAAGAATCGAATTGCATTAATGGAATTTTTAGCGATAATAAACATAAAATCATTTGATGAAAATGCGGCAAGGGAATACGGTGTATTAAAAAAAGATTTAAAAGAGGGGAATTGTCTAATAGGACCGTTAGATATGTTAATAGGAGCACATACAAAATCATTGAACATGACGCTTGTAACAAATAATGTACATGAATTTGAACGGATAAAAAATTTAAAAATAGAAAATTGGGCTTTTTAAAAATTTATTTTATATTAAAACTTCACCGGAGCAGTATATGGAATTTGCTGAAATAGAAAATATCACCCAAAGGGTAAAAAATGAAAACAGCTTTGTAGATCTGATAAAAAATGAAATATCCTCTGCAATTGTCGGACAGGAAAAACTGATTGAACGGATTATTATATCTTTTATGACAGGGGGGCATATACTCTTAGAAGGATTGCCCGGACTTGCCAAGACTTTAACAATCCGCGCCTTTGTAAAAGCTGTTAATACTGATTTTATGAGGATACAATTTACGCCGGATCTTCTTCCTGCCGACCTTACAGGTACGCAGATATATAATCCGAAGGATCTGGACTTTTTTATAAGGAAGGGACCAATTTTTACAAATATACTTCTCGCCGACGAAATCAACAGAGCGCCTGCGAAGGTTCAATCAGCCCTGCTTCAAGCTATGGAGGAGAAGCAGGTCACTATCGGCGATACAACCTTTTCTCTCCCCGAACCGTTTATGGTATTAGCCACAGAGAATCCCATTGAACAGGAGGGAACCTATCCGCTGCCTGAGGCTCAATTGGACCGATTCTTTATGAAGGTATTGGTTGACTACCCCACAACGGAAGAAGAGATTGAAATCTTACAGAGATTTAAGGATATAAGCGTAGATAAAATTAAAAGCGTTGTGTCGCCGCAGGATATAAAAGCAAAACATGAACTCATTGAAAGCATATATATCAATGAAAAACTTTTAAAGTATATTGTATCCATAGTATCGGAGACAAGAAATTCATCACGCAAAGATATAAAAAAATTTATTGATTACGGAGCAAGTCCGAGAGCGTCAATATCCTTAATGAAAGCTGCAAGGTCTATGGCATTCATAAGGGGACGCGGCTTTGTTACTCCCGACGACATAAAAGAAATAGGAGCCGATGTTCTGCGTCATAGAATAATTCTTTCATACGAGGCTGAGGCTGACGGCAGGAATGCAGACGATATAGTTAAGCTTATCTTCGATTCTGTGGAGGTCCCGTAATTGGACTCAAAAGAGATAGCTCTTCTAAAAAAAATAAAACTAAGAGCAAGTAAAAAAATTAATACGCTGCTCTCAGGCGAATACAAGTCTGCATTTAGAGGCTATGGTCTTTCATTCGATACCGTAAGAGAATATATTCCCGGCGATGATGTAAGAAGCATAGATTGGAATGTTTCGGCAAGAATGAATCACCTGTTCATAAAAAAGTATATTGAAGAGAGAGAGCTTTCAATAGTATTTATGGTCGATATGTCAGGCTCTACGGATTTCGGCGCGGGAAGAAAAAAGAGCGATGTAATTCTTGAATTTCTTACAATGATGCTGTACTTGGCGAATATGAACAATGACAGAGTTTCGGTTATACTCTTCTCTGATAAGGTTGAAAAATTCATCAAGCCGAGTAAAGGGAGAAAATTTGTTCTAAAAATTCTTGACGAAGTAATAAAATGTAAACCCGGCAGCAGAGATACAAACATATCTGTTGTTGCGGATTTTCTACAGCGCGTGATAAAGAAAAGAAGTATAGTCTTTGTTATATCCGATTTCTTAGACAGAAGAGAGGACTATTTGTTAAAGTTGCGACTCATGTCAAAAAAACATGATGTAATACCTGTGCATGTATATGATCCCCTTGAATATGAAGTAAATTTGCTTGGTCTGACAGAATACCTTGATTTGGAATCGGGCAAAACGTTTTTTACAGAATCTATTCCGGCAAGAATAAAGCTGTCCGATACGGGCGAATTCAGCTCAATAAAGCTCAGAACCGATGAAAAGATTGAGATGCCCATATTAAATTTCTTTTCAAAGAGAATAAAGGCAGGGTGATATTCAATTGTTATGAAATTAAACAGCCTGACCTTTAAATCAAGTATAATCTTAATATGTATAAGTATCAATCTGTTTATATCACGGAATAGATTATACGGGTCCGATATTTCACTTGAAGCGGCAATAGTTCCCGAGAGCGCAACTGTCGGTATCCCCCTTGCTTACACACTCAGCATCTACGGTATTGATCCCGACAATTTAAAAATAGTTCTGCCGGACAAAAAAATCGTTTACCCTGAGAAAAAAAAAGATGAGAAAGCATCAAAAGACAGTGAGAAATCACCTGATGAGTTTGTGCCTTTATATATAATAAACAATGCGTCAAAAGATAATTCAAAAGAAAACGGAATCAGCCGTATTACAATTACAACTTCAATTACTTATTACAGACCGGGCGTATATACGCTGCCTGAGATAAAAATTATCGGTAATGACGGAATTCCCATTGGATACAAAATCCCCGAAGTAAAAATTGAAGAGGTAAATAAAGAAGGAAATTTTGAAGAGATAGAACCGCCAATCTCGCTTTCAGGTAATTATAAAAGAATTATATGGATAATAATTATTCTTTTATCAGCGGCAATGACAATTATCGGTTTATATATTTATTTTAAGAAAAGAAAAAAAGATATTACAGAGGAAACTCCAACTCCCAGACCTATAGAAATATTTCTTGAAGAGGTGGAATCTTTAAAACTCAGAGAATCTATTGAGAAAGGGAATATAAATAAATATGTGTTTGATATATCCATCATATTCCGAAGATACCTTTCCAAAGAACTAAGATTTGATGCGGCAGAGATGACAACAGATGAGATCGCATCAAAGATAAAAAAGTATATGCCGCATAATCTATACGCAATTTACGGCGATGAGATAATAAAGAATATGAGGCTGTGGGATTTCTCCAAATTTGCGGAGTTTACTCCGTCAGCCGAACTGCTTGTTCAGAATCTCAATGATACAATCAATACTGCAAAAAAAATTTCAGACAGAGCGTGGTAAATGGAAAGCTTCGGATTTAAATATCCTTATTTTCTCCTGCTGCTTATTCCCCTGTTTATATATATCTATCTATATATATTTCGCAGATTTGAAAGAAGACTAACTATTACCGCATCATCATCTGATATTTTAAAAAAGAGAGAGAGCATTAAAACAAAAACCTTTCCTTATATTATATATCTCAGATTACTATCAATCTTTTTTCTTATAATAGCCTTAGCAGCGCCGGGGAAAAATATAACCTATACAAACATTAAGAACTACGGACTTGATATAATGATAACGCTTGATCTCTCAGGTTCAATGAGCGGAGAGGACTTCCTGCCGAATAGATTAGAGGTTGCAAAAAAAGTAGTTTTGGATTTTATAAGCAAAAGACAAAACGACCGTATAGGAGTCGTGGTGTTTGCCGGAAACGCCTACCTTCAGTCTCCGTTAACCGTTGACTATGAAATAATTAAAGAGATTATAAACGACATAGATTTTGACAGCGTCGAAGAGGATGGTACGGCTATCGGCGATGCAATTGCCCTTTCGTCATCAAGGATGATGGACAGTAAAGCAAAAAGCAAAATAATACTTTTAATAACAGACGGCGTAAACAACTGCGGCGAGATAGACCCTGAGACTGCAGCAGAGGCATGCGCAGACATGAATATTAAAATCTATGCTGTCGGTATTGGGAAAGACGGCATGGTAGAATATCCGAACCCGGCAGGTTCAATATTCCCCAAGCGGAAAGTATTAAATCAGTTTAACGGCGAATCTTTAGAAAAGTTATCTAAAATTACAGGCGGAACATATTTCAGGGCAGATTCATCAGGTCTGTTCAGCGCAAGCATGGAGGATATTGATAAATTAGAAAAATCCGATGCAGATATAAAAGTTTATAATGAGTTTGATGACAGATCAAGGTGGATATTAATTCTTGGCATATCTCTCTTCTTTATAGAGATTATCCTTAAATCACTTTTTTACAGGAAACTGCCATGATTGCATTTGCAAACAGCAATTATATGATATACATATTTGTAACAGGGGCTGTAATAATTGCCCTTCATATATTTTATGCAATATGGAGACGGATGGCTGTCAACTCTGCATTCGGCAGTAAAGATGCCGCAAGGAAAATCATTTCAGGAGATTATTCAAGAATACTCATGAAAGAAGTTTTAATACTGTTTGGAATTATTATATCGTCCGTTGTCCTCCTTGGACCTATGTGGGGAGACAGGATGAAACAAAGCGATAATGAAGGAACAGACGTGCTCATAGCCCTTGATGTTAGCATGAGCATGCTGGCAAAGGATGGCGGGGCTACAAGACTTGAAAGAGCAAAGAGCGCAATCAGACTTATTGCCGGGTCATTAAAGGGAGACAGAATCGGGTTAATAATCTTTGCAGGCGAGGCATTTGTTCAATGCCCGTTGACTAATGATATGGGAGCTTTCACCATGTTCTTAGAGTCGGTTACGACCGATTCGATAAATGTACAAGGCACCGACATGGGGAGGATGCTTAGCGCGGCTGAAAAGGTTTATACAAAAAAGAATCTAACCTCGAAGATGCTCATTGTTATAACAGACGGAGAGGATCATGAAAATAAAATTGATGCTGAGGCTGAAAAATTTAAGGAGATAGGAATTGCCGTATATGCCCTTGGAATAGGGAAAAGCGGCGATTTGATTCCGTTTGCAAAAAATAGTGATGAAGAAAACTTTTACAGAGACAGATCAGGTTCTCTTATAAAGACCAGCCAGAATAAAGATCTGCTTAAAGAGCTTGCAGATAAAACAGGGGGTTTTTATAGTGATATAACAAGCAGCTTTTCAGGAATTAATAAAATCATAAGTATTATTGAAGGGAAAGATAAAATCTATTACGGATCAAAGATGGTAAAAGAAAAAATAGACAGGACATATATTTTTTTACTAATACTCATAATTATTCTTGGCGCTGAAATGTTTATTAATGAAAGAAAAATCAGTTCCATAGAGAATAAGTAAAATAGAAAAGGGAAAGCATGAAAAAAATTCTCATTATAGCTCTTTTGGCTTTAACTCTATCTGCATGGATGGACCCTTTTAAAGATGAAGTAGAAAAAGGGAATAAGAGTTATGCCGATAATAATCCTGCAAAAGCTCTTGAGCATTATAAGGAGGCGGAAAAACATACCTCGAGCAACAAAAAGAAAGAGATGCTCAACTTTAATAAAGGTGATGCCCATTATAAACTTGAAGACTATGATCAAGCAATTGAAAAATTTAGAGATTCAATTTCGTCGGGAGATGCGGATATACAAAAAAAGGCTCTGTTCAATATGGGGAATACCTATATAAAGCAAAAAAAATATAAAGAGGCAGCAGACAGTTTTATTAAGGCTTTGGAGATAGACCCGAATTACGAAAAGGCAAAAAAAAATTTAGAATATCTTCTAAAGAAGCAAGAGAATAAAGAACAAAATAATAATAGCAATAGCGATAGCAACAGTAGTAATAATAATAAAAATGAAGACCAAAAAAAATCCGAAAAGAATCTGAATGATGACCAGGTTAAAAATCTTCTTGAATCTATGAAGAATAAACCCGTAAGACAACAAAAAGGTAAAGGAAATGGGAAGAGAACTCTTGAAAAATACTGGTAGAATAATTTTATCATTCATAATCTCTGTTTTTATATTGACCGAACTCTATGCAGTTGAGGTTAAAACCAAGTTATCTCCTGCAAGGATTTCCCAGGGTGAATCTGCAGCTTTAACAATAACGGTTACAGGAAAATCATCGATTGATCCTGCGAAATTACCGGCAATAAACGGATTAAAGATTATATACACAGGCGCTTCATATAGCTTTCAGTTTACAAACGGGAAAACATGGTATGGTACGGTTCTAAATTTTTCTATCTATGGAGAGAAAACAGGCGAATACACAATCCCGCCGTTTTTATTTAATACAAGTGACGGACAGATTTATTCGGAGGAAAAGACTTTAACAGTTCAAGTTCAAAAATCATCGTCAGGTCATGGCGATATTCCCATTACAGGCGAGCTTTCACTATCATCTAATACGGTTTATGTGGGCGAACCTTTAATAATGAGGTATTACATTAATGGCGACGACTTCGATAACATAAAGATTCTTGGACTTGCAGAGCAGCCCCTTTCAAAAGACTTTTCGATAAAGATGATAAAAGAAAATATTAATAAAGATGATAAGATATATGCTGCATCATTCTATGTTGTCCCCCTTAAAAAAGGGAATTATGATATTGGAGAAAACTCAATACATATTCAAGTTGAAGATATTCAGTCTTTCTTTTCAAGAAATGTCAGAAAAATCATACCATGCTCTGCTAAAAAAATAAATGTACTGCCAATTCCGGAAAACGGCAAACCGGAAAATTTTAGCGGCGATGTGGGAGAATATAAAATTGAGGTTCAAACTCCAAGCGGAGAGTTTAAGCAATTTGAAGAAATTAAGGTACCGGTTAAAATCACAGGCAAGGGAAATCTGATTACACTTTCAAAACCTAAAGTAGAGAACAATATAGAAAACGGCAACGACCAAAAAATAATAATAGAAGAGAAAGAAGCTGAGTGCAGGTCAGGAGAAAACGGATTAGACGGCGAAAAAGAGTATTTGATTACAATAATACCGCAAAAATACGGAGAGTTGAATACAGGAAAAATTTTTATTGAATATTTCAATCCGTATAAAAAAAAATATGAGAGAGCTGAAAGTCAACCGTTGACATTTAATGTCTTGCCTGATGAAAAATCATCCGGAACCGGCGAGGTTCAACTCGATTCAACCGACAGCGCAGGTAAACTCAACTACATTTGGCTGTTTCTATTCATTATAATATTAGCAGTCTTTATAGCCGCGCTCATTATATGGGAGAAGAAAAAACTAAGTATAATTAAGAAAGAGATAAAGCCCGATACTGCCGATGAAATTTCATCTACCGCCAATAAAAGCGATAATCTTTTAAGGGAACTGGCAGTTTCATTTAATAACAAAGACACAGACCTGTTCCTTTTAAATGCAGACAGAGCCATTAATCGTATTAATCCGTCAAAACTATCCAATGTTGAGTTAGATAAATACAAACAATTTAAGGATAATATTTACAACTGCCGTTACGGCGCCGGAGTTCTTACAAACGAAGATATGAAAGAGCTGATGGAGTGGTTTAAGAAAAATCAGGCATAATTTTTCCCGCCCCGCCTTCGGCGGGCGGAAATACCGTAAATCATCATCGACGAATTTTTGTGTTTACGCAAAATTTCTGCGTTCGATGTAGTAGGGGCGGCATCCTGCCGCCCGCAATTTCATCAACCAAACCATATATTTCATCAACCAAATTATTCCATTAACGCAAACCGCATATCCCATTAATGCAAACCGCAAAAATGTATTTGTGAAACAATAAATATCATAAACAATTTGAAACAGGCGACATATCATCGTTATCATCGCGGGTATAACCGTCGCGGGCGGCAAAATGTCGCCCCTACAACGCTGATTTTACCATATCCCTACGATTTCACACGCAACCCCGCCGATTTTGCGGGCGGCACTATGCCGCCCCTAGGTCCGAAAAACGGTCTGTTCCTGCTCCATGCCTTTGCCTGCGCACCCCTTCAGGTCGCTGCGGCGCAGGCATTTCAACCTAACAGACCGCCGCTGAACTCACGGGCGCACAAGACGGAAGCCCAGATTGATGTTCCAGAGATACGGAGTGAGCTTGCCGCCCCGAAAAGCCGAACGAAGGTGCTGCCCGAAGTTGAACCACGACCCGCCGCGCTCCACGCGGAAAGCGCCAGAAGACGGACCCTCAGGATCTGTCTGAGCAGCCACACTATACGCTCCATACCAATCCCAACACCACTCCCATACATTTCCGTGCATGTCATATAATCCCCACGCATTGGGCTTAAAACTCCCTACAGGCGTAGTCTTTCTCCTGTCTATCCCCTTAGCATTATTGTTATAGGGCTTGTCCCCTTTATAATTAGCCTCATCGGTAGTGATATTATCCCCTGTATTAAATGGCGTTTTTGTATCTGCGCGGCACGCATACTCCCATTCTGCCTCTGTAGGCAAACGATAACCGTTCGCTTTGCGGTTCCATGTTACCACCCATTGATTCTTATCAAACATATCTGTAGCCTCGTTGTTCGGGTCTTTTCGGTCCTTATCTATAGTATATGCCGGAGTCAATCCCTCTTTAACACTCCTCTTATTGCAATACTCTATTGCATCATACCAACTCACATTTTCCACTGGCAAATCAAAACCCTGCCACCTACTACGGTTACTGCCCATCACTTCTATATACTCTTCCTGCGTTACCTCATACTTCCCCATATAAAATGAACTCACCGTTACTCTGTGCTGTGATTCATTATCGTTTCTGCCTGCCTCGGAAGAAGGGCTGCCCATTATAAATGTACCTCCCTTGATTTGTACAAAATTAGCAGGCACAGCGGTGTTCTCTCCTTTAATTTCGGCGCCTGTAAAAATTAAGACTAAATTCATAACCAAACAAAATACTAAAAATTTAAAAATAGTTTTCATTTTTTTCTCCTTAATAATTCATTACTATATCTTTTACAGGTTTATCCCTGTAATTTCCATGGGTCGCGCTGTAAATTACCCTGCGCAATATACGCAAAAAAGCCGCAGGCGAAGACATTGCACAAAATGTCTCTGCCTGCGGCTTTGCATTTACTTACTGCCTACTTTTTCCCTAAGAATTTACCGGCAATATCGCTGATATCGCCAAGAAGACTCTCATCCTTTTTAGATTTAGAACTTTTACCCTTTGATGCAGACGCGCTGCCCGAACCACCGATAAAAGATTCCAAAACTCCTCCTACGGAAGAAGGAAGTTTCTTTGCCAATGTACTTACTACCGTATCTACGGCTATCTTAGCTGCAGCCTCTGGTATCTTGGCTTTTTTAGCTACAACTTTTACAATTTCGTCTGTCAAATTTGCCATAATATTACACTCCAAATATTTATTATTCGCCTGCTTCTGGCTTTTGGTCGGTTATACCTTTTATACCTTTTGTCTTCTCAGCTTTATTTTCGCAAGTTTTACATAATTCCGTAATGTTCTTCAGCTCGCGGGCTTTTGCAACAGTACCGTTAAAAATCTCGTCGGTACGGTTAGTATTGATATGGGAACAATCTGCGTAAATATGGTACTTTGTTCCGGATTTTGTCCAATAAACGCTGTTTGCGCCTGTCAGTTCTTCTATGCGGGAAGTCTGCTGCGCATATTCTTCCTTAGACGGCGGATTAAAATCTGCGCTCAAAAGACCTGCTATAATCAATGCAGCAATTGCAATACCGCCTAAAATTCCTTTTTGCTTACCATCCAAATCCTTGTTGGTAAAAATAAGAATTACCAAAGGTAAAAAAGCTATGACGGCAATGATAACTCCAAGTTGATTTTGTATAAAAAATCTAACCGTATCTTTCTTGGATGCAGGGTCTAAGCGGTTTGACTTTTTCCAAAGCATCGAGCCTATGACGACTAATATTAAATCTATTACGATTAATGCAATCATCCAAACCCATGTGCTTGTCACAATAGGTTTAGCGCTTTTTTGTAATACTAATATTGCGCCTATTTCAGCGCCGATTGCCAATACCCACAAAACAGCCGCAAATATGCGCAGTTGTGTGGCTTGACCTTTTGCTTCTGCAGTAGGAACGAAAGTTGATTTTTGCGGCGAATCTTCATCTCCGCCTACTTTTGTAATTTTTTTTGTAGTCATAATTTTTACCTTTATTATTTTATGATTATATTAAATATAAAATGAATTAGTGTAAATGTCAAATAAATAAGTTACATTTTTGATTTTTTCTATAGAATCTTTCAGCTCGAAGCCGTTTAACGCAGGGTGTTAAGGAGACTAAATTTCCACTCTTTTTGACTCATCCCAAAGTCTATCCATCTCCTCTAATGTCATTTTATCGATCTCTTTACCTGATTCATTCGCCTTCATTTCAATATATTTAAACCTGCCTGTAAACTTATCTATTGTTCTTCTTAAAGCGTCTTCCGCATCAACTTTTTTGAATCTTAGAATATTCACAATGCTGAAAAGGATATCCCCTGCCTCATCATAAATTTTCTCCATATCCTGAGCATCCACTGCCTCTTTAAATTCTCCTATCTCTTCGTCTAATTTACTCACAGCATCATCGATCTTCTCCCAATCAAATCCCACATGAGAAACCTTATCCTGTATCCTGTGAGCCATAAGCAGAGCAGGTAAATGCCTTGGAACGCCGTCAAGAATAGATTTCTCTTTCGATTTTTCACCTTTTTTAATTCTCTCCCAGCGGTCCTTAACGCCGTTTGCATCGGTAATATTTTCATCGGCAAAAACATGGGGATGCCTTCTAATGAGTTTATCTATAATACCTTCCGCAACATCGTCAATGGTAAAACTTGAAGTTTCGGAGGCGATCTCGGAATGGGCATAAACCTGATAAAGGAGATCGCCCAACTCCTCTTTAATATCGTCGATGTTACCCTTCTCTATTGCGTCATAAACCTCATAGGTTTCCTCCACCAAATACGGTTTAAGAGAATCAAAGGTCTGTTCTCTATCCCATGGACAACCATCTTTTGATCTTAGTATTTTTGCTATCTCTTTGAGGCGGTAAAGCGGTGGAATATCTTTTAAATTCATTTTTTTATCACTTGCTTATTCTAAAATATTTTTTCTGTTCGGCAACAGTTGAAACAGGTTTTCTGCCGTAATGATGACCGGGCCAAATTTTTGTATCATCGGGAAGTTTTAAAATTTTATTCTTTATGGAATCCATAAGGCTCTCTGTAGAACTATCATGGAGATCCGTTCTGCCTACGCCCTCCGTAAAAAGGGTATCTCCCGTGAATATGTTCCCATTAGAATAGATTGATATGCTCCCTGCCGAATGACCCGGCGTATGAATTACCCATAACTCAGTATTCCCAATAACTATCCTATCATTATCTTGCAGAAGAAAAACCTTTTTATCTTTACTCTTTTCTCCATCGGAGAACAATGCGCTCTCTTCACTCTTAACGCTCCGCAGATAAGAAATATCATTCTTTTGAATTAGTAATGCCGCGCCTGTCTTTCCGAGCATGTGGCTATTCCCTGAAGTATGGTCATAGTGACCGTGTGTATTTATAATGTATTTAACATTAGCTTTATGTTTTTCAATCTTCTTAAAGATCAAGTCGTAATCGCCTGCCGGATCTATTAATACAGCCTCTTTTGTTGTTTCATCTGTAATGAGGTAGCAGAATACAACCATGCCGGTTACAAGTATTTGTTCAATAATCATGATCCGCCTTCTCCTGTTTGAACAATAATATCTACCGCTTTATTATTAAATCCATAAACGCCTTTAATAGACTGGATTGTACAGGTATCAAGAAATTTGTATCTTTTATAGGGATTATCCTCCGGCGCAAGTGGGATATTTTTGTACATAATTATCTGTTGAAGCATTTCAGTACCCATTGGGAATACGGCAACTCCATTCTTTTTCAATAAATTTAAAGCGGCATAAGGACTATGCATACATCCGGCATAAACAATAACAGCATCAAAAGAACCGGCTCTATCATCAAGTTCAGAACAGTCGCCTGCAAGAAATTTAATATTAAAAAATCCGTTAGACATAAGTCTTTCCTTTGCCTCTATTGCAAGTTTTTCATTGTATTCTACAGTCAATATTTTTTTTACCATTGTTGAGAGGAGAGCCGTAGAATAGCCTGAACCCGTACCTATTTCAAGGACATCCCAATTTTTAGACGGAGAAAGTATTGTCAACATCTTAGACAATAGCGTTACATCATCACTGTATTCTCCATAACCTAAAGGAATAGGGTCAAAGCCATTTATCTTATCAATAAAAAACGGATCAAAAAACAGAGTCCTGTCAACAGACTCAAAGGCATTGAGAATATCTTTGCTTAAATTTAAAGATCTGATATTTTTCCTAAATTCATTGCTTATCTTATTATTGCTCATTATGCTCCCAAAAATTTATTCAATAATTCGTAATAAAAATGTTAAAAAATAATCTGATATAAGTATAACCATAGATGAACGCACAACAGCCTGGATTGTTGACTTGCCTACTCCCTCAGCTCCGCCAAAAGTATTAAAACCGCTGTAGCATGAGATAATTGCTATCTCAGCGCCAAAAAAAACAGACTTAAAAATTCCCGAAGTAAAATCAAAAAGTTTGATATTTTCAAGAATATTAGATATGTAGCTATCGGGCGGTATGTTTAAAGAAAAAAAGGCAACTACGGCGCCGCCAATAACTCCAACTATATCCGTAATCATTGTAAGGCAGGGAGTCATAATCAAGCAAGCAATAAAACGCGGTACCGAAAGATATTGTACAGGATCTGCCGAAAGAGTTCTAAGGGCATCAATCTGTTCTGTTACCCTCATTGTCCCTATCTCTGCAGCTATAGAAGAGCCGACTCTTCCCGCAAGCAGAAGCGCAGTTAATACAGGACACAACTCTCTGAACATTGATATTGTTACCGCTGTCCCGATAAAGACCGAAGAGCCCGACATCAAAGCATCCATAGCCTGCCCGATCTGAAGCGCCATGACCATACCTGTAAAAAAAAGGGTTATGGAGGTAACAGGAAGAGACTTATATCCTATTTCAGTCATTTGAATAAGAATATTTTGTCTGTCAAACGGAGGCTTAAACATCCATGCTACAGTCTCTTTTAAAAATATAAAATGTCCTCCGAGAGATTCAAAAAAAACTTCAAAAACAGATTTATCTTTAGTGAGACTCATAAGAAGGACTTGCCTCCTCATAAGAATGTGCCACATCTAAATTGCCAAACTTGGTATATTTGCCCCAGAATCTAAGATCTATATCACCAATGGGACCATTCCTCTGTTTTGCTATCATGATTGTAGCGATCCCTTTCTTATCGCTATCCTTTTTAACTCGCTCTTCTTGATAGATAAACATAACAACATCCGCATCCTGTTCAATCGCTCCGGACTCCCGCAAATCTGAAAGTGTAGGTCTTTGAGACGCTCTTGATTCCACTAACCTTGAAAGCTGTGATATGGCAATTACAGGAATATTCAGCTCCCGCGCAAGTTGTTTAAGAAGTCTTGAAATCTCGGCAATCTGCAAATGTCTGTCAACTTTAGTCATACTTGAAACTAATTGAAGATAGTCCACAATAATCATCCCAAGAGGAACCCTTTGCGCTAATCTTCTTGCCTTAGCTCTTATCTCCATTATTGTTGCAGACGGCGAGTCATCAATGTATATAGGCGACTGGCTTAATTTACCTGAAACTGTAAATATCTTCTTCAATTCTTCCTGATCTATATATCCCGTCCTCACCCTTTGAGAATCTACCATAGCCTCAATGCACAACATTCGGAGTCCAAGTTGATTAGCCGGCATCTCAAGCGAAAAGAATAATACGGGAATCTTGTGTCTTACAGCTGCATGATTTAAAATATTAAGCGCAAAGGCAGTTTTACCCATACCCGGTCTTGCCGCAATAATAATCAATTCTGATCCATGAAAGCCGGTCAACTTTTCATCCAGTTCGTTAAAGCCGCTCTCTATGCCTGTAACAGCCCTCTTTGTTCTATACAATGTATTAATTTCTTCCATTGTGTCATTAATGATGACTTCAATGCTCTTATAATCCGAAGTAATACGTTGTTCTGTTACTCTAAAGATATCCCTCTCAACTTCATCCATTACATCATCAGTAGCTATTCCTCGATCAAAGCATTTTTCAATGGAGAGTTCGGCAACATCTATGAGCCTTCTTCTAAGACTCATTTCTTTTATGCGCTTAGCATAAATCTCCGCATTACCTGAAGTTGATGACGATTGATATATCTCTGCTAAACCGGCATTGCCTCCAACCCGGTCAAGCGTATTGTTATCAATTAATATATGCCTAAGCGTTGTTAAATCTATCGGGAGAGATTTTTTTTCTAATTCTGAAATGGCTTCAAAGACGATTCTATGTTTTTCAAGGTAGAAATCCTCCGGCTGGAGGATTTCTATTACTCTAAGTAATGCTTCCCTGTTGAGCAATGCCGAAGCTATGCAAGCCGTTTCTGTTTCAACATCCTGCGGGGGAAGCCTGTCTATTGTCATACTGTTACTCCTTAACAACAGTTACTTTTACTGCAGCAGTAAGACTCTCTTCAAGTTTTATTGACACTTTAAACTCTCCCTCATGCTTTATAGGCGCATCAAGAAGAATTTTTCTTTTATCAACTTCAAAGCCTTTTTCTTTTAATGCTCTTGCAATGTCAATTGATGTAATAGAACCAAAGAGTTTACCCTCTTCGCCGACTTTTACAGGCATAATAAGTTCAATATCAGATAGGCTTGATACAATCTGTTCGCTGGTTTTTTTTCTTTTCTCTTTCTTGATCTTAATTAATTTTGCCTGATGATCAATTGCTTTTTTACTCGATTCATTAGCAACTATTACGAGTTTATTAGGAAGAAGATAATTTCTCGCAAAACCATTTGCTACTTCTTTTATATCACCGGCATCCCCAAGGTTTGGAACATCCTTTTGAAGTATAACTTTCATTATTTACCTCTATTATCATTCATTAATATTTAATTCTTTGTTGGAATTCAGTCTTCTAAAATCTCCCCATATATCTAAAACGCCAACTCCTGTCAACACAGCCATTACAAACAGAAAAACCGCAGGTACAAACAAGAGTATTGTTATTATCAGAGGAAGTATCACAACAGGCAGATTCCTCTTAATAATAAAAAACTTCATAATCCCAATAGCCTGAATAGTATAAAGCGCTGATGTCGAAAGAGCAATATTCAATGCTATGGCTGTTATCACCGGATATTGAATCTTATCAATCATTATAAAGGTTCCCCATCCGGCAATTAATATAAAAATAACAAATTCATTCACTATAAAAAACTCAAGGGCTTTCACTTCTTCCCCATATTTTTTCATAAAAAACTTTTTCATGAGGAAAAAACTAAAACCTGTTAACAGAATTGAATAAAAAAAAGCTGCGAAGGGGAGCATATCCTTTGCAAACTGTACCCACTTTCTGTCATTAAGAATATCAATATATACATCAATAGATTCTAAAAATTTTTTCTTGTCCTCTTCTGATCTATTATACTGATCAAATGTCTGCTCCATCTTTATTTTATTTTCTTTTAACAGCTGAACGGTCTCAATAACACTATAATCAATAAAATCATATCCCTTAGCGTATTTTAAAATGTGATAGTCTGCAGTTATGGATACTGCAAACAACAGCGAAGAGACTGTAATAAAAAAATCTAACCCTAACCCTTTCTTAAAGCAGTAACCTCCTGTAGTTCCGGCAATTAAGGGGAGGATATAGAAAGAAAAGATATCCTCATGCCCCTTAAAAAAAAACGGAACTATGGCTATCACGACAAACAAAACAGAACTCATCCAGCCAAATCTATAGAAAATAAGGGCTATACCGATTGTTAGGATTACCCCTGCTATGAAATAGCTTGCGCCCAAAACTATTTTTCTACAAATGGGATTAAAGCTATAATTCTTGCCCGTTTTATAGCCAACGCAACGCCCCTTTGATGTTTAGCGCAGATTCCGGTTACCCGTCTTGGCAGAATCTTTCCCCTGTCTGTAATAAACTGTTCCACCATTTTAACATCTTTATAATCTATCTTAGCATTTTTATCATGGCAAAATCTGCAGACTTTTCTTTTAAAACGAACATTACGTTGATATAGCCTGTCTCCGCTTTCATCCTGGCTAATAAATGTTTTTTTCACATAAGTTGATTCTGAGCCGGAATCTGTTGACTCAACTATTTCATCCGTACCTGTATTTTTTATCTCTTCGGACATTCTTTTCTCCTTGTCATCAATTTAATTAAAAGGGTATGTCATCATCTGAAAACGGATTTTCTTCAAAGGAACTGCTTCCGGCATAATCATTAATAGATTCCGAACTTTTACCGCGTGATTCAACTGAAACATCATCACCCGGTACTTTAGTCGTTAGAAACTGAAAATTTTCAACTACCAGTTCGACCCTTGACCGTTTTTTACCGTCCTGATCATCCCAACGTGTCTGTTGCAGTCTTCCTTCAACGGCAATTCTATGCCCTTTTTTACAATATTCGGTTATAACTTCAGCTAATTTTGACCATGCTACACAATCAAAATAGTACACCTGTTCTTTTCTTTCGCCTGAAACAGCGTATATTCTATTATTAGCCAAAGTAAAACTTGCCACAGCAGTTCCTGCAGGTATATAACGTATCTCCGGGTCGCGCGTAAGTCTTCCAATTAATACTACTCTGTTAAGGTCGCCTGCCATGTTCTTTCTCCTATTTTAGTTAAGCGGTTTTTTTATCTTCAGGTTTTATGAAAAGATACCTGAGTATGTCGGCATTAAGACGAAACTCCTTTTGAATTTTATCAACAGCCCGAGGTTCCGCATCTACTAACATAAACATATAATATCCCTCTTTCTCTTTTGCTATTTCATAAGCAAGCTTTTTAATGCCCCAATGATCCTCTTTTGTAATCACAGCGCCATGCTTTTTCAGGATATCCTTTACTTTTTCTTTGTGAGACTCAGTTTCTTGATTTTTCACAATAACAGTGAGTTCGTAGTTATTCATTAATTCCTCCTTCCTATGGTATTAGCTGCTGAAATGCAAAAATTTAGCTTTCAGCAGAAAGGTTTTACAATTTTTTTACAACATAAGAATATTTCAAGTAAGAATTTTTATTATTAAATAAATTATTAACTTAGGGAAAATATTCTTGCATTTTTTACCAAACTATGCAAATAAGATAATCTATTAGTAAAATTAAATATGTCCAAATATTTTTTTTTGTTAATATCAATAAAATTACATGAGGATTATATGAAACTTAGCGCTCCAAAAAAAATCGTATTTCTCATTTCACTGATTCTGGCAATTATTGCAGTAGTAGCTCATTTTGTAGCCATACCGTTTGTGTCGATCTATGGATGGTGGATATTGCTTGCCGGTTATATTATACTTGCCTTAGGAGTTTTTCTAAAGGGCTTTTAAGATTAATCGGGATTTATCATAAAAAGAACCGTTAAATCAATTTAACGGTTTTACAAGTCGGGAATGAGTTGCAGAGACGGATAATTTTCCGCCCCTGCCGCTCCAAATTCCCGATTATTAACTGTACGATACTAATGTCTCTACATCCATGTCATCTAACAGCCATATTTTGGACCATTAATCGTAGCGGGAGGTGATGTGATAGTTACCGTACCGCCGCTATTGTAAATCGAATATTGCGTACCCGAGACTGTGCCGTTGTTAATATTTACAGTACCCCTGGAATTGGTGTTGTAAACCGCTATGCCGTTTGTCCCGGTTGCCGAAACTACCGTGCTACTGCCTGAGATGACAATTCCTATCCATGTATTGTAAATATCGAAAGTATATTTAATACTTATCAGACAGTCCCTTTATAAAGAAAAAATTAATTTATTGATTTTTATGTAAACAGTGAAAATGTTGAACGTAAATATTTTATTAATAAATGATTTTAAAGAGGAAACAGTTGAGCATTGCATTTTTTGATTCTGGAATCGGCGGCATTACGGTTCTTCATGAGGCATTAAAATCATGTCAATCCGATGAATACATATATTATGCAGATACGTTAAATGCTCCTTACGGAACAAAATCAAAAGATGAAGTAAGAAAATTTGTTTTAAGCGCAATGAATTTTATAACCTCACTTAAAGTATCGGCTGTAGTTATTGCATGCAATACGGCAACGAGTGTAGCTATTGAAGATATTAGAAAGAGATATTCACTTCCGATTATAGGAATGGAACCTGCTGTTAAACCGGCAGTTGAAATAACGGAGGGTACGCAAAAACGGGTATTGGTTACTGCCACGCCGCTTACACTCCAAGAAGAAAAGTTGAAAAACCTGATAGACCGCGTTGATAATGAACATATAGTTGACCTTCTCCCTCTTCCGGAACTTGTGCAGTTTGCCGAGAACTTTGAATTTAAAGAAGATGTTGTAGGAGATTATCTTAACGGGAAACTCTCTGCATGCGATTTAAATAAATATGGAACAATTGTACTTGGCTGTACCCACTTTATCTTTTATAAAAATCTATTTAAGAAAATTATACCGGATCATATAGATGTAATAGACGGGAATACCGGGACTATAAATAACCTGAAAAAAATGCTGAATCTAACGGATAAACATAGTGACAGTAAATGTAATATAAAATGGTACGCCTCAGGCAAGCAAGTTTATGACATAAAAAAAATAGCAGAATTTGAGCGCCTGTTATTGCTGCTCGATTCAGCTGAAAAAACAGTTTAAATTAATTCTAACAGACCCTATTGAATCACTTACATATAAAACTTAACTCCAAGTCTGGTAAAAGGTCCCGACATATCAATTCCAACTTTACCCTTACTTAAGTCGAGCCTTCTATAGCCGATGTCGAATAAAAAGTCTACGGCAGATTCGCTATACATCCTGTAATAGGCAGATGCAAATCCCTGTAATGCCAAACCGCCGTATATCTTTGTGCCTTCACTATCATCGGAAGTGTAATCGAGAATCATAACGGCATAGCCAATACCTACCGTTGCAGCAGGCATTACATGTATCTTATTTCTCAAAAATGGAAATCTTACCTGCGCATTGGCAAAAAATGGAAGCGTATAAAGATCGGTTTTGGCATTAACAGACGCGCCGGTGGCGGCGATATTTATATTTTCTAATTTACTTTTCCAATGAATCCAGAAAAAATCCCCCTCAAATCCAAAAACAAAAACCGGATCAATGTTATATAGGTAGTTTAAACTTATATCAAGTCCGAATTTGCCCGGGTCAGAAGCATAGCCTGTACCGGCTTTAATCATAAATTCGTTATCTGACGGGTTTACAAAAACATTCTTTTCCCTGGGGAGTACTGTTCTATACTGTCCTTGCTCTTGGGCAAAAAGAATTGTTGAAATTATAATAATGACAGCCGTTAGCATTAACCTGCTTTTCATAAACTATACCTCTGTTAATCAATTAATATAAACCTCTAAATATTATATATTCAGTCAACTATTTTTTCAAACAGGTATTATTTAAAATTTACTTCCATATTGGAATTTATGTTTTTTAATTATTAAAAGATTTTCTTTTACTAATTCTGTTAAATATAAATGCCGACAATTTCATTATGATGAATTGTTGATAGATTACGATTCATATCAATTCTCTTATCTTTTATATAGGGTTTATTATGCAGAATATAGATCTATACGCCGGAAAATATCTTCGCGATTATCATCCGCAATTTGACAAATTTGATATGGAATATTTTTCAAAAAACGCAGGAGTTGCAGAGCGTGAAAGCGAAAAATCTCATAAGAGAGCTACTAAAATAATAACACTTATTGTCGCATTGATAATTGTATCTTTTACCACAGGTCTTGTTGTAGGAATAAAATTTGCAAGCGGCGGAGAGAGAAAAATTGTAGATGAATATACTTTAAATGCAGTGAATAATATTGGAGGAAGGGTATTTGATACTGTAAGGGATTTTTCAGGTAATTTAAGACCTACAAATCAGATATACCCAAAAAATGAGTACCCCTTTGTAATACAGCTTGCTAAAGAATATAATAAAACCGAACTAAAATCTGTAACGCAGTTTCTTGGCAGTAAGGGTCATACGGTAATCGTATTAGAAAGTAACAAGAATTTTAAGATATTTACAGGACCTTATAAAACCGAAGCTGATGCAAAAAAATCTTTGTCGGAAATTTCTCTTTACAAGCAGTATGCAGTTTCAGCTAATGCACAGATAATAAAACGCATTTAGTTGGACAAATAATGACTTATACAATCCGAACCGCTACCACAAGCGACATTGAATCTATCTATAAATTAATAAAGCATTATGCAGATATTGGAGTCATACTTGAGAGGAGTATGGACGATATCAAATCCAATATAAGCAGCTTTATTGTTGCCGTTGCAGATGATAGAGTCGTAGGCACAATAACATATTATGATTATGAAAAAAATTTAATTGAAGTGAGATCCTTAGCGGTAGAGGAATCATACCATAGATTTGGTATCGGCAGGGAATTGCTTCTTAAACTGATTAGTCAGGTAAAGAACGGAAAAGAGATTAAGATATTTACCCTTACATATAGGCCGGATTTTTTTGAAAAAAACGGATTTATTGTTGTCTCTAAGGAAAATTTTCCTGAAAAGATATGGAAAGACTGCGATAAGTGCAGAGATAAAGAGAAATGCGGAGAGACGGCTCTGGTATATAACGGATGAAGATCGTCGCGCAGGCAACTGCCGCATATACGAAGGCGGCAAATATGCCGCCGCTACTTTACCAACACTAATTCTTCAACAGGTTTTTTTATCTCATTAAAAACATTATCCTTTATACTGTTACTGCAGATAACCCTAAGGAGATGAGTCATGTTGTCATTTATGAATATGCCTTCAATCCCTGAAAACGGAGCATTATCGCCGTATGTATATAGATAAATAATCCTGTCTTCACTTCTGAAAGACTCTGTTCTTACAAAATTATCAATACCTAATTCATATCTCCATATCATTTCAGCTTGTGACAGACTGCTAATTCTGCTTCTCGAAATCCTTGTTTCAATCCCTGTAACACAATCATAGCTATTGTCTTCATAATTATTTTCAAGATTAAATCCGAATTTAAGACCATATCCCGTATCATTAAATTTCCATGAAGCCTTAATTATATGCGGCTGCTTTTTGAGTCTAATTTTATACCGCAGCTTTTCATTTATAACAATATATTCATCATTGGAATATGTAAGGAGTATAGTGCTCTCTTTATCAAACCTTTCATACCTTGTGCCGTGTTTTTTTTGCAGATAGTTTATCCATTTTGAAGAATCTTTAGCATTGTTTTCTACTCTTAAAGTATCCGGTGGGAGCGCTTTGATTGATTTAAGATAAAAAAGACCTTCGCTATATTTTCCCTCTTTTATTAACTCTACGCCTTTATTAAAGTAATAATTTACGCCTTGCATAGTTACAGGCGTATAGCTAAAGGGCTTATCATCTGTAATTCTAATTTTAAATGTATTGTCGTAATAGTAACCGTTCCCATCTCTGTCTTTAAAGAATTTCCAGTCAGGCATTTGAGCCAAAAGGAATATTGAAGATGAGAATATAAAGAGTAAAGCTGTGGTCGATATTTTCTTAAACATTGCTGTAGCAATAATTATGTCATTAGAAAAAAGATTACAATTACAATAATAACTAACAGACCAAAAGCGCCATATATTACTAAATATGTATTTTTATTAATCTTTTTTTTCTTTGCATTAACTTCATAGTCATTTTTTAGAGACATAGCAGTTAATTCCGTTTGAATTTTTAAATTCTCTTCCTCTATAATTTTTGCATATATCCCTTTTGCAACTATAACATAAATAATATAACCTTTATTCATATCATTAGTTATTACTGTTACAACTTTCCCTATAAAGGGCAGCGGATTACCTTCAACATCTCTTGACTTGTATGTATCTAATATTTTTTGAGATATTGGATCTTTGTCAGAAAGGAGTACATATACCCTTTCATCCGGTTCAAGTTCGGAGAATAATTTCCCCTTAACCGGGGAGATTATTAAGCTTCCATCAACTATAAATTGAGCTTGAGATTCGATTTCTTTAATCTTTTCCCCAAGAGGACTATCCGGGTCAAATTCTATTTTAGTTTCTGATGATTCTTTGCTGGCTTTAATAGATCTGTCAGACGGCGGCATTATATCAATACCGGCTGATACAAGTTCAAGGGAATTGGTTTTTTCAAGCTCAATCTGGCATTTAATATTTAAGGAATCAAAACTCTCTTTAAGTATATCCGCAAGTATTGAAGATAGATTATCAATATCCTCTTTTTGCACATAAGAGAATACATCAGGGCTAACAAAAGAATTGCGAATATCTTCATCCAATTTTTCCGAACTCAATATATCCTTTCCGTTTTTATATTCTAAAATATTTTTATATATGAGGTTCCATCCGTCAAAAATTCTTGCTTTATTAAAAATAGAATCATTTGATTCAATAACACTTTTTATTGCTGATATATATTCATCAATAAAATTGAAAAAAACAAGAAAAACACCCGACTTATTTTGGTCCTCTACAATAAACTTACCCTTAATAACAGTTACATCAAACATATTCCCCATAGCCATTAGTTTGGCTTTTTCCATATCTCCATCAGTATATTTAAGAGCTATTTCAATTTTCTTTGTTTTTTCTGCGATATTATCCTGGTTCTTATTCATTTATTGCCCCTGTTCTTTAGATATACATTTTTCTATTATTTCAAATTTTTTAGACGCTGAAAGATTTAACAGTTTCTTAATACTGCTCAATACCCTGTTTAAATATCGTGTTGAAGTTTTTATCAGGTAATATCCTTTTTCATTGAGCATATTTTCAATCTTTAACTTATCCATTGATAAATTGATCCCTGCTGCAGCGCCTGCAGTTTTTATAAGCTGCTCCGGTAGAATATATTTAATAAACATCTTTTCTGCGGCTATTTCAAGCCGTTTCATACTTCTAAATGAAGAAGTTATTTCAGAGGGGATATTATCCCAAAACTTTGGGTTTTCCGTTAATGATACAATAATGTCTCCTTCATCTTCATTAATTAATACCCTAATATATGTATTGTTCTGTTTATATGGCAATAAAAGACCAAATAGTGTATCATCTTTATTAAGAAGTTTATTCTTTAACTTTTTATTCATGACAATCTAAACCGCTGTAAATTCTCCATTATATCTTTTTACTAATCTTAAAAAAGAGAGCTGCTCAAGGATTAATTTTAATTCGTTTACTTCAACTCCTGTAAATCTTGACATATCATCAATACTAACGCTGCTATTTGTTCTAAGGTAATTAATAATATCCCTTTCCTGTTCGGTAATAGAGCCAATATAAAATCTGCTGTTACTCCCTATTTCTTCTCTTGCTACTGCAATCCTTGATTTATTATAATTTGAATAAGAAGTAAAAACCGAGTCAATATTAATTTCAGAAATATTCGATATATTTTTAAGCTTAATATAAAAATCGTTAATTCTGGAATCAATAATTAATTTTACTAAATATTCATCAATAAAGGAAGAATCCATCACCTTAATTCCGTTAAAATTAAGAATAACCGTTTCTGAAATTGTTATTATTCCCAATTTTTCCGCAGTTACCGCATACATTACTCTCCCAACCGGCCTTGTTATAAGATCCGGGAGGTTTACTTTCATCTCTTTTGCGGTTTTTACAATATCAATTATCATTAAATTTCCTCTATGCAGATAATGAAATAGATATTTGTGTTCCATTAAATTGATTGAGACCGTCTCTGTGAAAAATATATTTTGAACTTTTTTCCTTTCTGCCGTATAAAAGCGTAAGTGATGATTCGGCAGAGCGGATAAATATAGTTCCGTTAAGTCTCTCTGTAATTGAGTTCACCTGACACAAACCATATCCGAATTCTCTTTTGCTTGAGATAGGAGTTGTTAATGCCATCTCAATCAAATCGGCTCCTCCGCTGTATTGCAGATTAGACTTTGCGCTAAAACTTTTTAAAATTCCTATACCAGAATCTGCTATGACTAAACGCGCAATATTTTCATTCCCAGAACGGTATGTCTGCATGGCAATATAACCCGTATCTAAACTGTGTTCAAATATATTTTGGCAAAGTTCGGATATGACTGTAACAAAGTAATCCGTTACTGAATCATTCATCCAATATTTCAATATCATTGAAGCTCTCTTTCTAAACAGCTCAATCACCGATGAAATAACCTCAACGCCCTGCCTCTCCTTATTCGGTATCATTGTAATCTCTAAAAGTCTGCTGCTTGCCGAACTCCTCTTAAACATGACAAAATCTTTCAAGGTGTCGGCTAAATCAAATACTCCGCTTTCAAAAAAATCCATCCTTGTGAGATATTGTTTAATGTGAATTGGGATATTGGACAGTTTAAGCTTTTCGCCTGTTTTTCTTAGATAATTTCTTCCTAAGATAAGAAATGATAACATGGAATATGGTTCCATGAATGAAACCTTTGATAGATCTAAAATGGTTTTTTCTTTAAAAATTTCTTCCTGCATTGAAAGAATATTTTCAAAGATATAGGGATCGCCGAATCTGTCAGGAATCATTACTATATTTTTTGAAATGGTCATTATCATTTTTCGCTGATTTATATAATTATATGCCACTATATTATCGGCATTTAATCGGCAAAATATTATTCTTTTATTATTCAACTAAAAATATTGGGGGGGTAAAAAAGCCGGCTCTGACCCCATTGCCATTGCCAAAAATCAGTTGACATATTATATTAAACAGATTAAATAGTTGTATATAGATGCGCAATGTTTACGCCAATCGTAAGGGCGGCATCGTGCCGCCCGATTGAAAAAACGCAATGTTTGTGAAATTTATTGCCTGAACCAATTTTTTTAATTTACGTAATTTTTTATGATGAAAAGTCGATATGATTTACTAACCACGGAAGTGTAATAACATATGAGAACGCCCAGAGTCTATTTAGAAACGACCATATTTAATTTTTATGTTGACGAAGATAGGGGCTTTGCCCATGCGAATACCGTGAAGCTATTTGATGAAATCGCCGCCGGAAATTTTACTGCATATACTTCTGCTGTCGTTGTGGAAGAACTTGCAAAAGCACCTACTAAAAAATATGAAAGAATGTCGAGCCTAATACAGCAATACAACATAACTATTTTGACTCTTACTGATGAAGCCGACCGTTTGGCGGATGAATATGTAGCAGAAGGAGTAATTCCGCAGAAATTCCGTACTGACGGACTGCATATCGCACTCGCCTCAGTGAACGATTTAGATATGATAATAAGCATGAACTTCCGACATATTGTTAAACGAAAGACTATATTGACAACCGGAAAAATTAACAATCTGAACGGTTATCGTTCAATCGAAATTTATTCGCCCATGGAGGTAGTTGAAAATGAGAACGATTAGTAATGTTGAGCAGGAAGTCGATAGAATCAGACTTGAAATCTACGAAGAAACCAAAGACCTGACCAGAGAGCAGCGAATCGAGCGAACAAACAAAATCGCTAAAGCTGCCGCAAAAAAATACGGTTTTAAAATTATTGCCAGCGCAAAAGAATAAAAGTGATTTAATGAAAACACCTAATACGATTTAGCAGGAAATAGATCAGATTCGTCTGCAAATTTATGAAGAAAATAATTGAGCAGAATAGCCATATTTTTTATAAACTGCGGGATAATACACAAAATATATTATCCCGCAGTTAAGTTTACTAAATGCAAAGGTGAAAATACTATATACTGAATGTATATGTTGCTGTTAGTGTAATACCATTAAGTATATCTTTATGATTAGCAGGCCAATAATCCTTATCCTTATAAGCTGTCTTATAATACTGAAATCTTTTACCAAAACTTATTGTTGTAGATGCAGGAGTTATATAGTATGCAA
>WRGT01000058.1 GCA_009787025.1 Spirochaetota bacterium | reverse complement strand
AAATTTCGAAAATAATTTACTGAAAGTGGTTAAGAAAAATTAGATAGAGATGAAAATCTTATCAAAAATTAAAAATTCAACAGTCTCGTAATAATTATATGGACATGATTTGGCATTATAACATATTTATCAATCGCTACATTTGTATATGTTGTAGATAATATCGTAATTTCGTCTTTCACGATTTGTCCGATTTCGTTTAATTGCGGATTATGGTTTAATTGCGGGCGGCAAAATGCCGCCCCTGCGAGTATGAAATAACTCACATTTGTACATTGTAATTTGTAATCTGTAATTTCCCCTAATGCCTAATCGCTCGCGCAGCATTCAGCACGGCGAGGAGAGCTACGCCCACATCGGCAAATACTGCTTCCCACAGATTTGCCGCACCCATTACGCCAAGCAGCATGACTAAGGCTTTGACTCCCAATGCAAATATAATATTCTGCCAAACGATGCGTTTGGTGAATCTGGCAATATCAATTGCCTCGGCTAATTTAGACGGCTCGTCCGTCATAAGCACTACATCTGCAGCTTCAATAGCGGCATCCGAACCTAAGGCGCCCATTGCCACGCCGACATCAGCTCTTGCCAAAACAGGCGCGTCGTTGATACCGTCTCCTATAAAGGCGAGCCGGCAATTTGAGCGTTTTTCTTTATCCAATGCTTCCACACATTCCACTTTTTGCGCGGGCAAAAGATTTGCGTATGCCTCGTCTAATGCTAATTCTTTTGCGACTGCCTCAGCTGTCAAAGAGTTGTCGCCTGTCAACATAACGATTTTACGGACGCCTCTTGCTTTCAGCGCGGTTATGGCTTTATGGGAATCGGGCTTTATCTCGTCTGAAATAACTATGCAGCCTGCATATTCTTTGTCTGATGCAACATAAACTTTGGTGCCGACATTCTGTGATTCTGTGAAGGGTATCTCCATTCGTTCCATCAATTTGCTGTTCCCTGCTAAAATTACTTTGCCGTTCATCTTAACTCTGATTCCGTATCCTGCGATTTCCTCATATTCCGACAAGGCGTTTTTATCAACAGCCTTAGCGTAAGCTCTTTGTATGGACAAAGCGATAGGATGATTGGAAAAGGCTTCTCCATAGGCAGCCAATTCCAACACGTCGTTTTCTGTTTTGCCGTTTGCAGGTAAAATACTTGTTACATTGAATACACCCTTTGTAAGAGTGCCGGTTTTGTCAAATACCACAATGTCAAGATTAGCAAGCGCTTCTAAATAATTGCCGCCTTTGACCAGAACTCCATTTTTTGATGCGCCGCCGATTCCTCCGAAGAAACCTAAAGGTATAGATATAACAAGCGCACACGGACAGGATATGACAAGAAATATCAGCCCGCGGTTTATCCATTCATGCCACAAGCCGCCGGTTAAAAGGGCTGGAATCACTGCAATTAATAGAGCCAGCCCTACTACAACAGGAGTATATATCCGCGAAAAAGCGGTTATAAAATTTTCAGTGGGAGCTTTCTTGCTGCCTGAATTTTCCACAAGGTCAATAATTTTTGTCACTGTAGATTCGCCAAAGGACTTTGTTACTTCAATAATCAGAACTCCGCTTTGATTTATACAGCCTGACAACACAGTGTCGGAAGGAACAGTTTTGCGCGGCTTTGATTCTCCTGTCAGAGCCATTGTGTCTATCATGGATTCGCCTTCAATGACAATGCCGTCTAATGGGATTTTTTCGCCCGGTTTCACAACAATAGTATCGCCAATATTGACCGTATCGGGAGAAACCTGAATAATCATTTCGTTTTTTTTCAGGTTGGCAAAGTCAGGTCTGATGTCCATTAAGTCTGTAATGGATTTTTTTGATCTGCGGACTGCCATGTCCTGAAAATATTCTCCTATACAAAAGAACAACATAACTGCCACTGCTTCGGAATATTCACCGATGGCAAACGCTCCGATAGTGGCAATGCTCATTAAAAAATTTTCGTCAAACAACTGCCCGGCTGTTATATTTTTCAATGCCCGCAGGATTATTCCGCCTCCGAGAATCAGATAGCTTGCGATAAACACTGCAAGCGGGATATATTTGCCGTCAAAAAGTACCTGCTCCAGCATAATGCCAAGTCCGAATACAGCGGCTCCGGCAACCAGCTTCGCTATCTGCCGGCTGCCTTCGCTGTCCTGCTGCGTTAGATGGTCTTTCTGTCGAGTGATATTTTCGGACTCAATAACATTTATGTCAGGTTCGTATTTATGAACTGTTTTTTCAATTAACTGATGTATTGATTCGGTGTGTCTGTCTGTCATTTCTATATTCAGCCTTGCAGTAATAAAGTTTACAGAAGCGGAAGAAACGCCGTTTAATTTTTGTACGGCGCTTTCAATTTTTGCAGCGCAGTTCGGGCATTCCAAACCTTGTAATATGTATGTTTTAATCATAATTCTTCCTCCAAAAAAATATAATAATTGCTCAATCATTCAATCGTTGAAATAAAAAAATTACTCGTGTATATGCTCAAAACCCTTTTCGAAAATATCTTTTACATGGCTGTCTGCCAATGAATAATATATCACCTTGCCCTGCTTTTCGTATTTCACAAGATTGGCAAGGCGCAGAGACTTTAATTGATGGGATATGGCGGATTTCGTCATATCAAGCAGTACAGCCAAATCACAGACACACATATCCTCGCAGGAAAGAGCCCAAAGTATGCGGACACGGGTATGGTCGGAGAACATTTTGTATAAATTGGAAAGGTCATAAAAATCCTTTCCCTTCGGCATTGTGGCGCGCACTCTCTCAACAATATCCTCATGGATTACATGACAGTCGCATACGGGTTGTTTTTTTAGATTCATATTCATTTCTCCTAATAGTTGAACAATTATTCAATCATTACTAATATTTGTCAATATAAAAAATTTTTTGTTACAATATTGTTTGCTTTACTTTACATAACGATTTTTTTTAATGAAATATGTCATAATTGCAGAATAAGTATTATTAAGTATTATATAAAAGGTTTAGTATATGACTAAGGGTAATTTTAGAAAGAGGAGAAGGGAGCTTGATTCTGAGAAGATCGAACTGCTCCCTGCCGATGTATTTCCTGAGGATGCTATTCTCTATGAGTTTGAGGGGAGAAGGATTTCAAATATACTGCTTGAGTTTGCTTCGCCGCTTATAACAAGTATAGATACGGGCAATATATTTCAATTTAGATTGATGCTCTATTTTTCCGCCGTAGCATGGAATTTTTCATATTTTAAAGAGGGCAAAGAGAGAACAGAAGCCCTTGATAGATTTATTCTAAATAATGAAATGTTTACAGATGATAAAAGAAAACAGATGCATACTATTGTAAACTCTTTCGCAGTCAGAAAACATAAAATGTTTTGGCAGTATGATTTTATGCTGCTGAATTTTGAAGTAATAAAAGGCGAGAAGAACAGTACTGTAATGGCAAGTGCAATACCATATTCTTTAATGGATATGGGCAGTTTTTTGGGGAATGTTCACTGACCGCCTAAGTGAGGTTATGATGAATCAAGAACAGGTAAAACAAAAATTGCTTCAGCTTGAAAAAGTAGATGTAGATTTTACGGTAACTTTTTCCGGAAAGAGAAGTAAAAAGGTTGATGGTCTCTATTATCCGGACAGAAGAGAGATGATTATTCACAACCGCAACTTTGTTGATGATAATCAGCTTATGTACACTGCAATTCATGAATATGCGCACCATATACAGTTTACAAAGTCTAATGCGCCTGTAACTACCAGATCGCATGCAAATTATTTTTGGAATATATTTCATTCATTGCTGTATAAAGCAGAAAGTATGGGAATATATAAAAATATTTTTGATACCAATGATGAATTTAAAGAACTCACAGCAAGATTGCGAAATGATTTTCTCTCTAAAAACGGTCTCTTAATGAAGGAGTTTGGCAGCCTGCTAATACAGGGACGCGATCTGTGTATGAAATATGGAGTGAGTTTTGAAGATTACTTAGACAGGGTATTGCAGCTGCACAGGAGTGAGGCTAAGACTATAATTAAGACTTTTTCAATGGATATAAATCCAAAGATGGGTTATGAAAATATGAAGACAGTAGCGCGTATTAGGGATGATCATTTAAGGGAAGAGATTCAAGAGGCATTCTTGGACAAAAATAAAAGTCCTGATATGGTTAAGGCTGAGATTAATCCAAAGAGAGAATTTCCAAGCAGGCTTTCATACCTTGAGTCTGAGAAGGAGCGCATAGAGAGATCATTAGACAGGCTTACGCAGCAGCTTGCCAAGTTAGAAAGGGAGATAGATAATTTAAAGAAAGAGCGATTGTAAAAGTATATTTTGTAACCGTCTTTTATGACTTTTTACAATAATTATATATATTGAGATTGCAGGATAAAACAGTGCTATGAAA
The DNA here is from genome assembly GCA_009787025.1 of Spirochaetota bacterium. Taxonomy (GTDB): domain Bacteria; phylum Spirochaetota; class UBA4802; order UBA4802; family UBA5550; genus WRGT01. The sequence goes on along the minus strand of WRGT01000058.1, from coordinate 32,526 downwards.
AATTTACATTTTTTTTATGTAATACTGCTCGTTGCTATAGTTTCATGTACTGCTAAATCCGGAATAAAAACTAATGAATTAATAAATTGTGAACTATATCAGGGTAAATGGTATGAAGTAGCACGATTGCCAAATTCATTTGAAGAAGGATTAATCTGTATCACAATGACTTATACATATAAAGATGACGGGATAATGACTGTTACAAGCAGCGCTAAGAATAAAAGCAACCCTAATGATATAAAGAGTTTTACTGCTAAGGCATGGATTCCTGATGAAAAAGAGCCGCAAAAAATAAAGCTGCAGTTTATATGGCCTGTTACATTTGACTATACGGTTATCCATATAGATGAAGCAAAAGGTTATGCCATAATAGGATCTCCATATAAGCATCAATTATGGATATTGAGCAGACAGCCTGTTATAAATGAAAATGATATGTCTGAACTCAGAAGTATTTCAGAAAAAAATCAATATAATACTGATACACTTGTTTATGTTGATCAAATTTGTGATTAGATAATTTTATGCAAATTGTTCATAATGTTGATAAAAAATATAAATATTCTGGACAAATTATTCTACTATCATAGAATATAGCTATACATCTTAAAATTATTATAGGGGGTACTATTATATGGCTAAAGCTAAAGATAAGACAAAAACTGAGGATAAAAAGAAAGCTACAAAGAGTATTAAAGAGAAGAGGCTTGAAAAGAAAGAGAAAAAATCTAAAAAAGAATAATTGGTATCAACCCGAAGATTTAATGAAATAATATTGTAAATGTCGAAGATTAATTTTAAACGGATGAAAATATGAATACTGGTCGTGATGTTAAAGCTATGAGCCGATTTCAAATTTTTTACAATGAAGTCATATTGAATGATCCGATAATACCGCCGGTTAATAAAGTCCGATCTTTGTTTGCTGATATTACAATTGAAGAGTTTATTCTATTTGTAGATAAGGTCTTCACTTTAGAAGATAATGAGCTTATGCAGCATTTTATATATTATTTTATTCTGTTCAGTGATATGGATCATATCCAAAAATATATAAACTCAGATAAATTTACTATTGATAGACTTGAACAGCTTATTCTGTTTACAGTTGGCTATTGTACCATGCATGACATTCCAATTGACCGAACTATTGATAAGATCCTTTTTTTTCTTGATAAGGATAAACTAATGGAGTTGGCTTTAAATTCTACAGTAATAAATAATGATAAATTTATGCTTTTTATGATATTAACAAAATTTGATACTGATATGCTCAATAGATTTTTTTTAAAAATAAAGGATGTCTCGGGTTTTATCAATTTTTTTATCAGACTTCCCGATGATGTGTTAAGGTCAATAATTTCAAGAAATTATCATCTATTTCAATATATTATGCTTATGATGTCTGAAGTTGAAGCTCTTGGAACACTCTCTGCTGAGTTTATAAAAAAATACAGCCTTGATCTTCAACAGTTTGGAAAATTAAATGATATTTTGAAGAAATATAGGGACAATACTAATATTGAAATTGATAAAAATCTTCCCCTTCAAAAAAGAGATATGCAAAGACTTGCATTTCTTGTTAATATGGTCAGAGAGTTAAATGATCCTGTGCAGGCTGTAGAATATTATTCCGGTGAAAATGTTTTTATTGACGAGTTAGAGAAAAATTTTGTTCTTGCTGTTGTTACAGATCCAATGCTTAAACATATTTTTGCAAAATATGAAATAATTGGTAAATTAAAAAAGAAGTAAAAGATTTACGAATGGATGAGATAATTAATTTTTGGATATATTCTGTTAACTGGCCTGAAGCGTTTATTTTTATCTGCGATATATTAATACGCTTTCTTTTTATAATTGCCATAAGTTTTGCGCTTGGGAAAATTATAAGTTGGATAATATTAAAGCTCACAGAAAGATTTGAAAATAACAGCAAATATATTTTTACAAAGTCATTGATCGACAAAAAAGTAATTAACCGATTTATAATAATGTTCCCATTTATAATCTTGTATTTTTTGTCGAGTTTTTTTTTCATAAATATTCCAACATTTCAATATATCCTTTCAAAGATTATATTTTCAATTCTAATAGGGCTGGTAATCTATACTTTTAATGCTTTTCTTGACGCCGTAGATAATTACTATCAGGAGTTTGAAGTTTCAAAAAAAAATCCGATAAAAGGGTATTTGGAAATGGTAAAGATTTTTGTTACCATGATCGGTATAATAGTAATTATATCTACTCTTTTTGATAAATCGCCATGGGGGATATTAAGCGGACTGGGGGCAATGACTGCATTGCTTATATTGGTCTTTAGAGACTGGATATTGGGGTTCATAGCCAGTGTTCAGATAAATGCCAATCGTCTGTTAGTAATAGGAGATATTATTGAGATAGAAAAAGATGGAATTATTGGAGAGGTAATAGATATATCCTTAAGTACTGTAAAGGTGAAAAATTGGGATAATACAATATGTATGGTACCGGCATACACTATGATATCTCATACATTTAAGAATTGGCATGGGATAAAAGAAGCGGGAGGCAGGCGGCTCAGGCGTGTTATAAATATAGATGTAAATAGTATAAATCTTCCCGATGATAAATCACTGAAAAGGATTCAAAAACTTGAACTTCTCAAAAATAATATAAATATGAAGGAATTATCCAAATCAATAAAGAAGAGCCGCGATGAAAGGATAAACAGAAATGAAATAACTAATATTGGACTTTTTAGAAAATATTCCGAATTCTATTTAAAGAGTCATTCCGGAATTAATAAAGAAAAGAATATTATTGTCAGACTCCTCGAGCCTTCCGGAAACGGTATTCCGTTACAGATCTATGTGTTTACCAATATAATTGATACTCTTGAATATGAGCTTGCATTAGCCGATATAATGGAACATCTGATTTCGGTAGCTCCTGAGTTTGGTCTTAAACTGTTTCAGAATCCCACAGGCGGAGACTTTTCAAGATCAATAAGGTCTGCCTGACATGGCTAAGTTAGCGCTATTTTCAGGAAACAGATTAGAAATACTTGCCGATAAATTCTACGAAATAATTTCATCATCCCCGCTGCCGGTTATGTCAAAGGAACTGATTGTTGTTCAGAGCTTGGGTATGATGAAATGGATCAGCATTGAAATGAGCAGACGGCTCGGCATCTGGTCAAATTACGAGTATATCTTCCCTAATAAAATGACAAGTCTTGTCCTTAATTCGTTTTTCCCTGACTCTTGTGATGAAAGATTTTTTGATAAGGATATTATGACCTGGAAATGTATAGATATTATTTTAAGAGAGAGGGATAATCCGGTTTTTTCGGAAATTTCATCATACATAGACAATGACGTAACAGGCATCAAACTTTATCAGGTAGCGGCAAAAATCATAGAACTTTTCGATCAATATATGACATTCAGACCCGAGATGATAATTCAGTGGGATAATGGCGCTATGAAGGGCGAATGGCAGGCTGAATTGTGGCGTTTATTAACACATTCAATGTCTAAAGATCATCCTCCGGCTTTGCTGTATAATGTTTACAATATTATAAACTCAAAAGAAAAATTTGTACCAGCTGATTTTCCCGGACGTTTTTCGGTCTTTGGAATATCCTATCTTCCCGTATATCATATAAATATGCTGCGTGCGGCGGCAAACTATTCCGATGTAAATATTTTTATACTTAACCCGTCTCCCGAATATTGGGATTTTTTAACTGAAAAAGAGAAAGGGCGAATCATATCTGCCGCGCCTGTTATTGCAGATGATGATATTGCAGATTATCTTCATATAGGCGGAGGCAATGAACTTTTATCATCACTTGGCAGGATAGGGAGAGATTTTTTGCATCACCTGTTCATGTGGGATATCGAAACAGGTGAGCTGTTTGTTGAACCTGAGAGGGATTCTCTCCTGTCAATGATACAGAACGATATATATATGATGAAGAACGGACCTCAGAAAGATGAAAAGGACAGGTTTAGCGAAGATGATATAGTAAATGACAGATCAATAACTATAAGTTCATGCCATAGCGCAATGAGAGAGGTTGAGGTATTGCACGATTATATACTTGATCTTTTAAATAGAGATAGCTCTTTAGCGCCATGGGATATTCTAATCATGTCGCCGAATATCAGCGAGTATTCAAGTTATATTCAGATGGTATTCGGACGCGCATCGGTATTCGGACGTGCATCTGAAGAAATTCCATACATACCGTTTAAGATTATTGATAGAAAAATAAAAGATACAAGCCCTGTTCTTGAAACATTTTTTAAGATACTCGCTATAACCAATGAAAGATTTACCTCTGCATATATTCTAAGTATTGCAGATTGTATTGAGGTCAGAGAAAAATTTAATCTAAGCCAAGAGGATATGGATAAGATAGGGCGATGGGTCAGGGATTGCACTGTTTATTGGGGGATTGACTCTCGGTTTAAAGAGGAGTTGGGGCTGCCGGGCATATATGAGAATACATGGAGATTCGGTTTGGATAGTCTGCTCATGGGGAGTATGATGGATGGTGAAAATAAATTGTCCCTTGGGATACTGCCATATAGCGATATTGAAGGGAGTGATCTTCAAATACTTGGAAGGTTCATTTCATTTTTTAATTCTCTCCGTGACATATACTATATGCTTAAAAGAGATTACACCCTTTATGAATGGTGCGATGTAATAAATACTATTCTTGATTCGGTCTTTGCAGCTGATAAAATTTCGTCGGCGCTTAATGAAATACATACACTGTCTCTTAAATTGAAGGAGATATACGGTGAATCTTTCCTTGATAAAAAAGTAAATGTAAGGGTAATATATGAATTTTTTGACAACTCAATGTCCGGGGTCGGCTCCGGTGGAGATATTGCAAGCGGGAGTTTGATATTCTGCGAAATGCTGCCCATGAGAAGCATACCTAAAAAAGTAATCTGCATTATAGGTATGAATGACTCCGAATTTCCAAGAAAGTCTGCGTCTTTGAGTTTCGATTTAATGTCGTCTCGTCCGAAACGCGGAGACAGATCCGTTAGAGACGAAGATAGATTCCTCTTTCTTGAGACGCTTATATCTGCAAGGGAGAATTTATATATAAGCTATATTGGCAGGAATATAAATAACGGAACAGAGCTTAATCCCTCTGTTGTAGTAAATGAACTGATTGAATATATAAACAGTTGCTATAAGGTAGATGCTGCGGAAAAGAATCCGACCGATTATATTTTTAAGACGCACAGAATACAATCCTATAATCCCGTTTATTTTATTTCAGGCAGCGGTTTCTTCACATATCAAGGGTCAAAGATCGGCGGAGCAAAATCTTATGCTAAGAGTGAAAAAACCGATTTTAAATTCATGAATGAAATGCTTCCTCCGCTGACTGACGATGAGAAAAATATCACCGTGAATGATCTTGCTTCATTTCTTGTTAATCCTGCAAGATGGGTAACAAATAAACGGCTTGGACTGTATCTCACAACTCGAAGTGATGAGTTTATTGAAGAGGAGTCATTTAAATTAGATGCGCTTGACCTGTATAGATTAAATTCGGAGATAATGAACGCATTAATAAGAGGAGACGACAGGTCGGAGCATTTTAGATTTGTCAAAGCCTCAGGTTTGCTTCCGCACGGTAAGCCGGGAATTGTAACATACGATAATTCCTTTTCGCAGGTAAAAAAATTCTATGATAAATTCAGTCCGCTGCTTCATGATAAGAGCGCTAAGAGAGAAATTTCGATTACCATAAACGATCTGAATATTTCCGGGGCAGTGGATAATATCTATGACGGGAAATGTATATTTTTCAGATATGCGTCTGATAATGGATTAAGTATTTTAACGGCATGGATTACACATCTCTTGCTGTTAAATTCAGGCGGCTTTTCAGGAGATACGATTTTATTGTCAAAAAATGATAAGAAGGAATGGGGAGAACAAAACAACGGCAGAGAAATATTGTCAACTCTTCTGAATATATACAGTGACGGAATGAGAAAACCCGTACCGCTGTTCCCAAGAAGTTCATTGCGATATGGGGAAGTTTTCTATGACGGCAAGGGAGAACCCGGGAGCAGAGCATTAAAGGAGGCGATGAAATATTTTAATGACAGTTATTTCACCGGAGATTTGGAAGACCCGTATATAAGACTGTTTTTTGAAGAATCATATATACTGTCAAAACCATTTACGGATGTTACATTAAAAGTATATGCTCCCGTTTTTGAAAATATTAAGAGTGATGAAATTATATGAATGAATTCAATGTAATAGAATCACCCATTAGCGGGACTAATCTTATTGAAGCAAGCGCAGGCACGGGAAAGACATACACTCTGAGTATAATATATTTACGTCTTATTGTGGAAAAAAGGTTAAGGGTTGAAGATATACTTGTCGTAACATTTACAATAGCAGCTACAATTGAACTGCGGCAAAAAATTCGGGACAGGCTTAGGGAAGCGCTTGATGTAATATCCGAAAAAGAGATTGAGAATGAAACGCTGTTTCGTCTAATGAGTAAGTATAAGAGGGACAGCGTAGTCAGGCAGATAATATTAACTGCCATTAAAAGTTTTGACCAAGCCTCAATATATACTATTCATTCTTTTTGCAGACAGATGCTGGTAGATAATGCCTTTGAGAGCGGCGTGTTATTCACATCTGAGATCGTGAAAGACAATAATCTTATCAAACAGGGCGCTGCGGATCAATGGAGAAGAAATTTATATAACGTAGCTCCGTCCGTCATCTCGTATGTAATGAACAACTCAGATGTAAGCGAATTAGTGAACTTATACGGCAGGAGACCTTTATCTGCCGCTCTTGAGATTAAACCTGAAGTTTCGGGCGTTACAGCCGAATCTGTTGATAGACTCTATAATCTAATATGCGCATATTATATTGAATTGGCAGAGGCATGGCATATTGAAAAAGATAATGTAATTGAGATTCTTTATCGGGAAAAATATATTAGTCCGTCAAAATTTGTAAAAGGAGCCAATAAGGAAGCGCTCTTTGATAAGATGGAACAATATGTAATGTCTGCAAGTCCTTTAGCTATTTTTGATGATTTTGTGTATTTCACTGCCGATAAGATAAAGTTATCTCTTATTAAAGATAAAAAGTATATTGAAAATAATGTATTCAATATTTGCCAAAAAATATATTCAACCTGTTTAGAGTATATAAATTCCGGATCGTCATTTCTTGCGGATATGAAGAGATCGTTTTTCGATACAATGGATGCGCTTATTCTAAATGAGAAGAGTATAAACACAGGAACAACCTTTGATGATTTAATAAAAGAGGCGCATAGAGGATTAAAAGGAGCTTCGGGAAAGCAGCTTGCAGAGAAGGCAAGAGACCGCTACAAGGCTGCGCTTATTGATGAGTTTCAGGACACGGATGATCTTCAGTTTGATATTTTTGACAATTTATTTAATAATGAGAGTACAATACTCTTTCTAATAGGGGATCCGAAGCAGGCAATATACAGATTCCGCGGAGCTGATATATTTTCTTATTTAAAGGCATCGGAGACTGTACAAAACAGATATACTCTTACAAAGAATTGGCGTTCAAGACATGAACTCATTGAATCAGTTAATGATATTTTTTCCGGAAACGCTAATCCGTTTGTTTATGATAAGATTAAATTTTCTCCGGCTGAAGCTGCAGCCCGCAACCAGACTGACCGGTTTATGGATAATGGGTTTGCAATCCCAACCTTTGATATATGGCTTGAACCGGCGTATAGTGAAGGCAGGGAACTTACGCTTGAAAGATTGTCTGCCGAAATTTCTCTCCTTATCAATAGAGATGACGACAGGTTTAGTCTAAGCGGTCGAAGAATCAAACCTAAAGACATTGCAGTACTTGTAAGGAAAAACAGTCAGGGACTTGATGTAAGAAAGGCTCTGCTGAAATATAATATACCGTCGGTTTCAAGAGGAATGGATAATGTTTTTGGAAGCGAAGACGCTCGGTCCCTGTATTACATAATATCTGCAATTGCCGATCCGCTGAATTTAAATTTTGTTAAAGCGGCGCTGGCTACTTCAATTATGGGCAGCAGCGCCGGTGTGCTCTATGAGTTTAATCAAAATTTATCCTCTGAGGCAAATATGTCTGAGGGTATAGTAACAAGATTTTATGAATACAGAAATATCTGGCTGTCGGCAGGCATACTTGGCATGATCTCTGCCTTTTTAAAGGGAGAATCTATTCCCTCAAGACTGTTTGCCATGAATGGCGGCGAGAGGATGATGACAAATATAAATCATATCGGCGAGATACTTCATGAAAGAGAGTATAAGGGAAGACTCACGCCAAAGGAGTTAACCGTCTGGTTTGGGAATATGATCTCTAATCCTGACGATGATGACGAATACACCATGAGAATGGAAAGGGACGATGATGCCGTTAATATTATTACAATGCATGCCTGCAAAGGGCTTGAGTTTCCAATAGTATATTGTCCGTTTCTTGGGTATGCTTCATATAATAGAGAGAATTATATTATATATCACGATCCCCATGCAGACAATAAACCTGTAATGTATCTTGATAAAAATAATGAGTACGTAAAGAAAATTAAAGCGACCGAAGATCTTGCCGAAGATATAAGGCTTTTATATGTTGCCTTAACAAGAGGGAAGTCCGCATGCAGAATAATGCTTAAAGTAAACCGCGATTTTAATAAATCCGCTCTCTATCATGTATTATTTAAAGATAAAGTAGATGGCAAAAATGATGACAGCAAAGAAAATGACAGCAAAGAAGATGACATAAAAGAAGATGATATAATAGAAGATGACACTAAAAAGAATAAAAATAAAAAGCCTGAAAAATTAAAGTTCGACAGAGATTTTGCTGCGGAAATACTTCAAGAGGTTGCAGATAACTCAAACGGTCGAATCGGTTTTGATGACGGTTCTATCCGTAACGGAAAGTTATATATTGCCGAAAAGTATTCGCAGGAAGATATTTTTGCGAGGGAATTTACAGGAAAAATTAAAAAGAGCCTGCATACTCACAGCTATAGTTCAATAGCCAAAAATCTCCTGCATCACCAAGATCATGATGAGAAAGATTTTTTCTCAGAGTATCATATAAAGAATAAGAAAGAGGATGGGATATTCGGTTTTCCGGCAGGGATTGCCGCAGGTCTATGCATACATGAGATATTTGAAAAGATAGATTTTACGGTCAGAGATAAGGATTATGTAACTGAAAAATGCAGGGATATTTTATTAAAACACAGGTTTGATCAATCGTGGAGTAATCATATTGCAGATATGTTTTTTAATGTAGCAGACTCTGTTATTGATGATACGGGTATTAAACTTGCAGATATAGGTTTAGATTCGCGGCTGAGTGAACTTGAGTTTCTCTTTCCGATAAATAATTTTAATTCTAAGAGATTCGGAGAGATATTTAAGGGTCAGAGCATCTATTGTGATAAAATCTATAAAAAGCTTATAGATAACTACTCCGATGCCGGCGGTATGATGAAAGGATTTATAGACCTGATATTTGTTTATGACGGGAAGTATTATATTGCCGACTGGAAATCAAACTATATTGGAGGCGAATACAGTGATTATACATACGACAGATTGGAAGAGGAGATGGATAAACACAACTATTATCTCCAATATTATATATATACAACAGCGCTGAATCGTTACCTGAAATATAGAGTGCCGAATTATTCATATAAAGAACATGTTGGCGGCGTATTCTATTTTTTTGTACGCGGTATGAACCGCAGCAGCTCAAATAAAACAGGAATATTTATAGACAGACCCAAAGAGGAAGTTATAGAAAAATTGGATAAGTTTTTTGCCGGAGTGTGTTAGTGAATTTTTCAATAGATGACATAAAAAGTACGGGCTGCTTTGATGATATAGATATTCACATGGCAGATTTTTTATCAAGTATAAGCGGAGAGAGGTCGCCATCTTTTTATCTTATATGTTCGTTTTTAAGCAATAGATTGAGCAGCGGCGATCTATGTCTGTTCCTTGATGAAATTGCAGAAAAGCCATTATCTTCTTTTTTTGAAGATAATGAAATTGATATATCTAAGATTATATTCCCAAGTTTAGATGAAATAATAAATCTCTTGAAAAGGAACGGAATCGCAGGAGGCGAGGGAGATTATCTTCCACTGATATTAGATTCAAAAAAGAGACTCTATTTTCATAAATACTACTCGTATGAAAATTTACTCTCTGAAAGTATTAATGGATTGCTTAATAATAAAATTCTTCCGCCAAATATTTCAGATGTAAAAGAGACCTTTGTGCTTCTGTTCCCCCGTCCGCAATCTCCCGAAGTTGACTGGCAGAGCGTAGCTGCATATTCTGCATTATCAGGAGGGATTACTGTAGTCTCCGGCGGTCCCGGAACAGGCAAAACATCGACAGTGGTAAAGATACTTGCGCTGATTGCCGAATCTAAGATTAAAAGAGGCGAAGGAGTATCTATCTCTTTATCGGCTCCTACAGGGAAGGCTGCTGCCCGGCTTCGTGAAGCTGTAAACTCTGCAATTACGGATTTGCCGGTTAGCGCCGAAACAAAAAAACTCATTCCGACAGAAACTTTTACCATACACCGTCTTCTTGGATCTGTTAATGATTCGCATAAATTTAAGCATAATAAAGAAAATCCGCTGATACATGATGTTGTAGTAGTAGATGAGTGTTCAATGGTGGATATTGTTCTCATGCTTAGACTTGTTCAAGCATTAAAGCCCGGGGCGCAGCTAATACTCTTGGGTGATAAGTATCAGCTTTCATCTGTTGAGGGCGGGGCAGTGTTCAGCGATGTATGCGGTAGCGCAGAAGGTATATACAGTAAGGATTTTATTGATCTTGGGAATAAGTTCTTTAATATAAATATACGGGCTAATAGTTCAAGCGGTCCCATTAGCAGAATGAATGATGCTTTAATCATGCTAAACAAAAGCTACAGATTCGGCAGCAAAAGCGGAATAGGCGTACTTGCGGAATTTATTAAGAAGGGTGATTTATCTGGCGTTTTTGAAATACTTGAAGATACTCGTTATCCCGACATAAAATTTATTGATACGCCTTCATTAAAAGAGTTAGGCGATATATATAGAGAAACTATACTGACTAATATTAAAGATAATAATGTTTCAACTACGGATAAAATTTTCTCCCTTATAAATAATTTAACCATACTGACAGCAACAAAGAGGGGGAAATTCGGCGCAGACGGAATGAATTCCATGGCAGAGGAGATTCTATATAGACTTGGAATTATTGAACCTGTTGAAAGATTTTACCATGGCAGACCTGTTATGATACTGCGTAACGATTATGCGCTGTCACTGTTTAACGGAGATATGGGGATTGCTTCTAATATGAATGAAGTGCTGTTTAAAGAGGCTGATGAGAATCTTAGAGCAATCCATCCGTCAAGACTGCCCGAACATGAAACCGCTTATGCAACGACTATTCATAAGAGCCAGGGATCCGAGTTTAATAATGTGCTGATTGTTCTGCCTGATAAATGGAATATGGCAATGACAAGAGAATTATTATATACTGCAGTTACAAGAGCTAAAGAGGGAGTTATGATTGCAGCAGACAGGGATATAATAAAAGAGATGGTCTTAACTCCAACAAAGAGAATGAGCGGACTTAAGGATAAATTATGGAAAAGATAAATCAGCTCATTGCATGATTAACCGTTGTTGTAAACCCCAAGGAGATACAGCATTGACATTGCATTAGTAATATTCTTGTCTCTATAGTTTTTGTTTTTATTACTATAATGAAATACCATCATAATTACTCCGCCAACCAGCATGGCTGCTGCAATTTCAGGTTCGACATTTTCTTTAAAGATATTACTTTTGCATAATACTTCTATCTCTTGAGAGATTATAGTTATAATTTTATCAAGAAATTCTGCTACCTTTTCAGATACGTCTTCATCTATTCCCGGAATGTCTCTAAATATAAGGCGGATTATTATCGGCTCGTCAGAGATTATGCCAAGGCATGAACTAATCCTGTCATCTATAAATCTGATCATTGTATTATGGTCAGGTCTCATATTAAGAAATTCTTTAAGATCATCAGGATCAAGCGCTTCCTCAACAGCTTCTACTACATTATCAAGAATACCGTAAAGAATCTCTTTTTTGTTATTAAAATACTGGTAAACCGTACCTCTTGCTATATCAAGTTCATCACAAACCTGACCAATATGAGTACTCTGAAAACCTTTGGTAATAAACATGTTTTTTGCAGTTTCAATTATCTGCTGTCTGCGTTTTTCGCCTTTTGGGGGCATACTATTACCTCATTGTTTTCAGTAAATTTTATTATTGGGAGATTAACTTAGAAATTAAATTCTTCTTTCATTATTATTTTTTTTGTTTATTGTAACTATTTCATTTCTAATTGGTATAAGAGCTTCTTGCAGCTCTTTCATTATCTTATCAGCTTTTTCCTGTAGTTCTTTACTCATGAGAATTTTCCCGCTAAAGATTTTCATTATTTATATGATAAATATATGATAATAACAAAAATAGCATAATGGCTATTATTGTCTAACATTATTATCGAATATTTTTAAAAAACTGAATACAGGAAATTAATATATATATAATTTAACATGGACAATTACCATCCATTTTTGTAGAAATATATAAATTCGTATAAAAAGGTCAATAAATTTTTATATAGGATAATAAAAATAGGAATTTTTTGAAGGTTTTTCTAAATTTTAATATTGATTAACAAGCTTAAACTAGCCTGTTAATCAATACCCCTGAATTATCATTTTCAGGTTTTACTTTGACGCCTGCGCCTATAAGCATAAAGAGGAAGTCCCTTACCTCATTAACATCCATTGTAACTGCTTTGACTATTTTTTCTTTTTCTTGTTTAACTATTTTTTCGTTAATTATATCATTAGTAATTTTAGCGCTGTCAACGTCCCTGTTATGATTTCTGTCGGAAATTGGCTTAATATTAATAACTTCGCCTAAGTCATAATTTGTAATATTCATAACCAGAACCTCCTTGTTCTTAGCGTATGCTTTAATATCGGTAATTTTTGAATTTATCATAAGAATTTTTTAGTTTTTTTTAGAAAGATTACTGGTATATTTCCGTTAAAAGTGCAAAGAAGCAAATTACAAATTACAAACTATAAAATACAAATCTGTCTAGTTCTAACATCGGTTTATTTCTTTATTTTTTAGTGTAAACCTATTTCAGGACTAGACATCAGGAGATTTTTTAATATTACTTGACACTTTAATTTTAAATCTATAATATAAATTTATGAATTTATTCAAATACGGAACTGTTAAACATGATTGTAAGGATATATATTGATACTTCAATAGTTGGCGGGTATTTTGATGATGAATTTTCTGCCGATACACAAGCTTTGTTTAAACGATTGGAAAATAATGAAGTTGTATTCATGGTTTCAACTGTGTTGCGACAGGAATTACAAAAAGCTCCCGAAAATGTGCAGGAGTTGTTAGGCAAATATGATGCAAGTTGTTTTGAATATATTGAATTGACAGAAGAAGCTGTTGAGTTAGCGAATAAATATATCAATGAAAATGTAGTAGGTAAAACAAGCGGCGATGACTGCCTGCATATTGCTTTAGCAACGATTTTTAAAGCCGATGCGCTTGTAAGTTGGAATTTTAAACACATAGTGAATTTAGAACGTATAAAAGGATATAACGGAGTTAATTTGAAAAATGGATATTCAGTTATTGAAATCAGAAGCCCTAAGGAGTTGTTAAAACATGACAAAGAATAAAGAAAAAAATTTTGACTGTATAAAAATGAAAAATAACATACAGGCGCAGGTACATATTGAAACTATGAACATGACGAAAGCAGAGCTGTTACATTATTTCAATGAAAATACAAAAACAACCGGGCAAGCTCCCGGTCTTTCCGGTGCGTTTGATGACTCCGGAATCCATAAAAAGTAGTTGACATTTCGCTATAGAAAAATTTTAATAAATTATTAGATGAAATTTTATCTATAAAATTTAATAACAAGTGATGAAAAATTTAATGAAGAAAAAATTATTGTTTGACACAGGATTAGCTCGGCATTATACTGAAAAAGCGGTTCTCCGTTCCGTTCTCTATATAACGGAAGAAACCTTTCAATTTTAGCAATTTGTCTTCTCATTTCATTTTCTGCCTGTGGTGGAGGGGGGTGATGACGGCGGCACACCTATTCCTGACCCAATAACATCATGGACTGCGGTTAGCGACAGTACATTTGGGACTACTGAAATCTGTGGCATAGCCTACGGCGGAGGTAAATTCGTTGCTGTCAGTTTTAAAGGCGAGATGGCGTATTCGGTAACCACTCCTTAGTGACAAGGTAACGCAACTGTTTAAGGAACGGTACGGTATATTTTTTTTGCTATAGCAAAAAAATTTATGCCGTTACAAATAATATTTGATGCAAAAATGACCGTAGAGATAAGGCATGTCTTGTCTTTACAAATTTATCCATACAAATAATAATTCACAATTCTGCTTGACACATTCCGCAATGCAGCAGGAACATTACTGATCAGACTGCCCGTACGAGTTTAATTATTGGAGCTATTATGAATGAAAAATATAAAAAAGCAGTTGATGTGGGGAGAAAAATACTTGAGTCTTCATCATGCGATTATGCAGAGATAAGGCTCTCCTCAAGTGTTGCTACTTTAATATCACTGTCCGGTGAAAATGTTGATTCGTTTACGCTAAGCGAATCTGTTGCGGGCTCTGTGCGCGTTTTGGTAAACGGCTCATGGGGTTTTGCAACATTTAACGACCTTTCAGCCCTTGAAAAATTTTATGCAAACGCGCTCAATTCCGCATCGCTTTTGAATCCGACTGAAAAAAGCGTTGTTGCTAAATACAAATCCGTAAATGGAAAGTTTAAAACAGAGGTCTTGCGCGACTTTATGAAGATAACCCCTGATGAAAAATTTGAACTAACCAAGAGATATAATAATATCCTGAAAAACTCCAAATCCGTTCAGAGCACAAGGGTTATATACAGGGATGTTAAGACAGAATATACTAATATTAATTCGGAGGGAAGTATTTTATCCTTTGATAAATCCTACTGCGGCATATCATTAGCATCTATTGCAAAAGCCGGTTCTGTGATTCAACCCTTCCATGAATCGGTATCTGCATACAGCGGCTTTGAAGTTGTTGAGAACAGAGAGTCACTTGCCGAGGAGGTAGTAAAGAGAGCAGTTGATCTCCTTGATGCGGAACCTGTTTCTGGAGGAACATACAATATCATAGCAGATCCTAAACTCTGCGGAGTATTTATACATGAAGCATTCGGTCATATGTCTGAGGCGGATTTTATTTATGAAAATCCGAAGATGAAAGATATTATGATTATCGGAAAAGAGTTTGGTCCTTCAACACTAAACGTATATGATGACGGGACTTTAAATAGATTAGCAGGATATATCCCATTTGATGATGAGGGTATTTTGCCGACGAAGATTCCTTTAATAAAAGACGGATTACTATCGGGAAGACTTCATTCTCGCGAGACTGCCGCTAAAATGGATGAAGAGGTTACGGGTAACGGAAGAGCAATCGGCGTGACGAGACAACCCATAGTAAGAATGACAAATACTTATGTTGATAACGGCGAGTATAGTAAAGACGACATATTTGCATCTATGGATGACGGATTATATGCCGTAGATGTAATAGGCGGTCAGACTAATCTTGAGATGTTTACGTTTACTGCGGGATACGGCTATCTCATAAAAAACGGAAAACCGACAAAGATGTTAAGAGATATTGTGCTGACAGGGAATGTCTTTAATACATTAAAGAATATAGAGATGATTGGAAATGACAGGGAACTCTTTGGAGGACTTGGCGGATGCGGCAAAGGGGGTCAGAGCCCACTCCCAGTATCATTCGGCGGACCTCATGTAAAGATAAGAGATGTTTTGATAGGCGGTAAGAGATGAGGCAAAATTACAAATTACAGATTACAGGTAAAATATGAGAGAGATTATAGAGAGGGTTATACCTTCTAAGCTTAAATGGTATGACGCGTTGTATGTTGCAGGCAGGAGTCAACCGGTAAGTTTTAAGAACAACAGGCTCTATTCAATATCGGAGAGTGAAAGCTCGGGTTTTGGGATAAGGGTAAATTTAAACGGCAAGACAGGTTTTTCACACACTAATTCTTTAGATAATATTTCTGAGACTGTAAAAAGGGCGCTTCAGATGAGCAGCTTTGGCGATAGTGAGAGTTTTAATCTGCCGGATAATACGACAAGATCATTTGAACCATACTGTGCTGAAATTGAAAAATTCAACATACACGATGAAATCGACGGAGCTGAAAAGATTATAGACGATATAAAATCCATATATCCGCAAATAAGTATTGACCTTGGCATTTCATCCGCGCAGAGTGAAGTGCGGTTAATAAATTCAACCGGCGTAGATCAATCTTACAGAGAATCACATTACGGCTTTTCCATTTCATGTACATATATTATGCCTGACGGGTCGAGGATTGAAACATGGGAGAGCAGGTCTGAACTGAAACCTGTTGACTGCTCCGAACTAAAAGATATATTGATAAAAAAGATAGAGAACGGACTGACTGTTGAAAAGATAGAATCGCAGAGCTATCCAGTATTATTTCCGCCTCAGGCATTTGGAAGATTAATAGGATTTATAGCGTCCGGATTTAACGGAGTCTCTGTCTGGAAGGGTATATCGCCGTTTGCAGATATGAAGGGTGAAAAGATATTCAGCGAGTCTTTCACAATGATCGATGACCCGCTTATCGAAGGCTCTCCTTATAATATACCGTTTGACGGAGAAGGATTACCCGTTTCAAAGAACTTTCTGATTAGAGACGGTGTTATTGAAACATTTATCAATGACCTGAAATATGCAGAACGGCTTAATATAAAACCTACAGGTAACGCATACAGGGGGTATTCATCTCTGCCGTCTCCGTCATTCCATGGAATTAGAATTAAGCCGGGTGAAAACTCTTTTGAAGATATAATTTCTACTATAGATAAGGGCGTACTCGCAGAGCAGTTTATAGGGCTTGGGCAATCTAATACCATCACCGGTGATTTTTCAGCCAACTTGGCTCTTGCATATTTGATAGAAAACGGCAAGATAAAGGGCAGGGTTAAGGATTGCATGATCAGCGGAAACATAATTGATCTAATGAAGGGTGAGTTTACTCTGTCAAAGGATGTTGAAAGGAAAGGATCATCTCTATTGCCATACTGTCTATTCCCTGCAGTGAGTATTACGGCATAATATTTTTGATACTTATCCTTTCGCAGAATAAGCGCTTTCTTTTTTATATGATTATCTCAGACGATAGAGTAAAAATCGGATTGTTTATTAATGTGTTTGAAGCTCTGCTGCTTTTTATTTGATATTCGGCTTTAGCAATGTGGGGATATATCCTCTTAAGCTCTTCTCTGTTTATCTTTTTTAGTATGGAAGTAAATCTTTCCATCCTCCGTTTTGATGCTGCAAGCCCTAACTTTGTAAGAGCCGTTTCGTGACTCTGCTTATCTTCAATAAGATTATAATACTTTTCAATTAACTCCATCTGCCTGATTATCATGTTGAGTATAAATAACTCGTTAGTATCTTCATTAAGGAGTTTTTTTAAATGGAGTAGTGATTGCCCCTCTTTCAAAAACAGTGAATCTATAAATTCAAAGATGGATATATCTCTTATCCCGCCTGCTAAATCCTTCAATAGAGCGTTGCTTAGAGGCGTATCTATTGAGATCATAGAGATCATATCAAGCATCTCATCTATTTTTTTTATATCATTTCCTGTCAGCTCTAATATAAGAGGTACTATATTATCATCAAACTTTACCTTTAAATTTCTTAGACTTTTGTTAATATAGCTAACTAAGTCGCTGTCAAAATTTTTCCAAAATTGAACTATATGTAAGAGGCTTTCATATTTTTTATCAATTAAGGCCGGGACTTTATTTGTCATACATGTTATTATAATTATTGTACCTTCAGGGGTTGATGTGAATATATCATCAATTATATTCTTAGCTCTGTCGTTTACCTCTATCTTATCAAGATTCCTTATAATACAAACTCTGTTGTTAGAGAACATTGAGCCGGCAAGGGCGAAGTCTGCTGCCGATACGAACTCAGACATCCGGTCTTTGTCGTCGCCTATATAATACCTGCCGCAGTTTTGAGCGCGTTCCTCTTCATCATTGAATTTCATGTTAAGGATGGAGTTTATTATTTTGTCCTTTTCTCCCTCTTCCTCTCCAATAAAAAGGAATATCTTATCCTTTGAACCCTTTGTTAATTCAACATTGAATTGTTTAGAGGTTTGGTATTTTTTTTGAAGCATTAAAGAGCTCCCCTGTTTCACAATTTTTCATTACCATCCTCCTGTCATCTTGCCTTTTTTGTTGTATCATAATTAACTGATAATCTTAATCCAAAGGAACTGATAATTTTCATAACTGTTTTTAATTCAGGATTTCCTTTATTAGAAAATGATCTGTATAAATTTTCACGGCTTACCCCTGCTTTTTTAGCAATTTCGGTCATGCCTTTTAATTTAGCGATATTACCGATAGCATCAGTTACATATCCAAGGTCATTTTCTTTTGATGCCATTTCAAAAGCTACTTCAAGATATTCTTTTACATCTTTTTCGGTTTTAAGATAATTCAGCATGTCAAATTTCTTAGTTTTTATCATTTGTAATTACCTCTCTTAATATTTCCTGTGCTTTATTTATATCTTTTGTTTGTGTGTTTTTATCTCCGGCACAAAGGATTATTATTAATTTATTATTTCGTTTTGTAAAATATACTCTATATCCTTTAGCATAATCTATTCTTAATTCATAAATGTCGCTTGCATTTTTTAAGTGCTTAAAATCACCAAGATTTCCATTTTTCATTCTTTCCAATCTTGCAGTGATAATTTTAACTGTTTTGGAATTTTTTAATTTATTTAACCAGTCTTCAAATACTTCTGTTAATTCTATTTCATACATATCTGTAATAGTAACTTGTAAATCACATATCGTCAAGCATTTTTTATCAAAGCGGAACAAACAGTTAAGTGAAATGCGCTTTGAAATATTTGTAAATTTTTATTTAAAGTGTATTGACAATATTTTTTATTAGTATATTATTAAGGACGGAGTATCAATAATGACACCGGATTAATTTTTATTAAGGAGAAAAATAGATGAAAATAAAAATCATTGGTTTAATGGTTATTATCGCTTTTTTTGTTGTCTCATGCAAAACCACAAAATCAAGTTCTTCATCAGGTCAATCTAATAGTTCTCAAGACAAAACAACTGATATTTCCGTCCAATCAACGCGAATTGACCCCAATAATACAAGAAACGATCCCGATGCTGCAAATTGGAATATTGCTGCACTTGATACGGCGGCAAAGGTAGATTATTTAACCGGTGTTGAAAAAGATGTTATTCTTGAAATGAATAAAGTCAGAACAAATCCTAAAAAATACGCAGAGTTGTATATACGACCTGTGTTGAGATATTATAATGGAAAATATTATTCCGTACCCGGACAAATTACCAGAATAACTCAAGAAGGGACAACTGCCGTTAATGATTGTATTAAGGCATTAAATAAGGCAGGCAGTGTTGGTATATTAACTCCGGAAAGAGGGCTTTCCCTCGCTGCAAAAGATCATGTAACCGACCAAAGTCGAACCGGACAAATTGGTCATAACGGCAGTGACAGGAGTACACCGGATACTCGCATTAAACGGTATGGAGTATTTAGCGGTTCTTGGACTTTCGGAGAAAATATAGCATATGGAACTACGACCGCAAGAGAAATAGTCTGTAGTTTGCTTATTGATGACGGTGTTCCAAACAGAGGGCATAGGATAAATATTATGAACAGGGCTTTTACACAAAGCGGTGTTGCATTTGGAACGCACAAGCAATACAGGACGTCATGTACAATTACTTATGCAAATGGTTACAATAGCAAGTAAAATATAATAATGTTTTAATGGAGACTGTCATTCAACAATCAACTCGTCGGGGAGTTCATTAACATCATCTTTTTGGACAGGGAAGTAATGGGCAAGCTCTTTGCCTGCATCTTTTATTGTCTTGCATAGAGCCTCAGCCCCATTGCCTGATTTTATACCTTTACCGACAGATTCGGCGTATTTATTAAGCGTTTCCTGTTTTATTTTTGAATAGATGCCATGGTCAGCCAGTACATAAACCTTCTTTTCAAATATTGATATAAAAAACAGTATTCCGGTAGCGTCTTTAGTTTTACTCAATCCGTGTCTGTAAAATCCTCTGAATGCCTTATCTTCTACTTTTTCATTCATCTTTTTATTTGTGATGAAAAGTTTTTTAAGAAATGGGATTCTTCCGAGTATTGCTTTTAAAGGTATATGGAGAATCATTGTAAGAATTATAAAGAATGACAGACCAGCTATAAATCTTGTTGAGTCAGGCACCTCATTGACCCAGTTCATCGCAGGTATCGTCTTTCTTAATATAAAATCGGAATAGTAAAAAAATATTTGAGCAGGCACGACGGATATAATAGCGGCAAAAAATATTCCCATTATAAAATCCGCATCACTGTACTCGCTGCTTTTTTCAACAACCATTGCAACAATCTCGCCGGAAGTGTTTAATTCCGCTTCTTTAATTGCGTTCTCTATATTCGTTTTTTCTTCTTCGGTAAAAAATGTTTCTGATGTTTTTTTCATTACCAGCCTCCTGATGCGCCTCCGCCGCCAAAACTTCCTCCGCCGCCTGAGAATCCACCGCCGCCAAAACTTCCTCTACCTCCGTAAAATCCGCCGCTGCCGGAGGAAAAGCCTCCGTTGAATCCTCCGCCGGAACCTCCTGTATTTCCTTTACCTGCGGCTGTAACAGAAAAAATAATAACAATGATAAACATCGCCACAATTGCTAAAATGAGTAATCCAAATCCTGAGACTCCTGAAATCAGACTATATGAAATTACCCCGCACATTGCAGTACTTAGTAATTTAGAAAACCGAAATGTAATAAGTATTGAAATCAGAAAGCATATAATAAAAAATCCATATAGAAATTTTTTACTCTCTCCGGAATCGGAACCGCTTTCATATTTCCGGTTGTTTTTAAATTCACCTCTACAGGCTTGAATGATAGCCTCTGTTCCGGCAGTAAATCCGTCGTCAAAATTACCTGTTCTAAATTTAGGGCTTATTATATTATTAATAATTCTCCCTGCGAGGAGATCCGTAAGAACGCCCTCAAGTCCGCGCCCCACTTCAATTCTCATCTTTCTGTCATTCTTTGAAACAAAGAGAATGACTCCGTTATCATTCCCCTTTTGTCCTATCTTCCATTTTTCCGCAGCCCTTATTGTGAAATCCTCCATAGAATCGCCTTCTAAAGATTCCACTGTCAGAATGACCACCTGCGTTGAATCTGTAGATTCAAAGTCCTCAAGTTCTTTTTCGAGAATGGATATTGTGCCGGGCGATATCATGCCGCCGTAATCATTTACTCTTCCTTTAAGCGCAGGCACTTCGAGAGCATATCCCAATGCCGATGCAAAAAGTATGGAAATTACTAACAGCAATCTTTTCACTGAAAATCAACCTTAGGCGCTTTAGCAGCCTCTTCCTGCGCTTTGAAAGGCTCTTTTCTCTCAAGGTGAAGGAACATACTGTTTGTAAGGCTGTTTGGGAATGACCTTATAGAAGTATTAAATTTTTGTACTGCCTGATTGTATCTAACCCTTGCAACATTGATTCTGTTTTCGGTACCTTCAAGTTGATTTTGCAGATCCGTAAAGTTTTGGTTAGCCTTTAGATCTGGATATTTTTCTACTATTACCATTAGTCTTGAAAGCGCTGACGAAAGGCTGCCTTGCGCAGCTTGAAATTTTTGAAAGCTTGCCGGATCGTTAAGAACTTCTTTTGTTACTTGAAATGAACCGACCTTTGATCTTGCCTCTATAACTGCTGTGAGAGTATCTTTTTCGTGCGCTGCGTATGCTTTAACCGTTGCTACAAGGTTTGGTATAAGGTCCATTCTTCTCTGGTATGCTGCCTCAACATCTCCCCATGCGGCAAAAACTTCCTCTTCATAAGCCTGCATTGTGTTGTATCCGCACGATGTAAGGTTGATGCTGATTAAGGTTATGACAAAAAGCGTAACAATTTTTTTCATTATATATCCCCCGTATAAATATTATTTTTGTTTTATAGTATTTTTTTATTTTCTTATTTTTCAGGAATCCGTGAAAATTCAGGAATTCGTGAAAATATATGCGCCATTCTTTTTATGACAGCCATATTTTTTTTATTTAATGCGTTTTTTGTTAATTTCCATTTCCAGTTATTTTCTATTGTGCCGGGTGTGTTCATTCTAAATTCTGCGCCATAGCCCAGAATATCCTGAGCTGGAATTATAACTAAATCTGCAATAGCAGCCATTGCCTCACGGATTAATCTCAAATGAAAATCGCTCCAATCCCTCATGCCGAGATATTCAAGTATGTATTTTCTGTCATCTTCGCTCATAGACGGATCATAGAACCAGCCGTTAGCAGTATTGTTGTCATGCGTACCTGTATATACAATACATTCTTTATGGGTTATGTTATGTGTCAGATATTCATTTTTGTTATTCTGGTCAAATGCAAAGAGGAGTATTTTCATTCCGGGCAAAGAGAGTTCGTCTCTCAGTTTTTTTACTTCAGGGGTAATGATTCCAAGGTCCTCGGCAATTATAGGGAGATCGCCTAAGTCTTTTGCCAAACGGTCGAAGAAGTCTTTCCCCGGACCTTTTATCCATTCTCCGTCAATAGCCGTTTCTTCGCCGTATTTTACAGACCAGAATGATTCAAATCCCCGGAAGTGGTCAATCCTTATTATATCAGCCAGCTTAAGCGAATGTTTTACTCTTGCCTGCCACCATTGATATGTCTCTTCGTTTAATTCGTTGTTATCGGATTCACCTTTGTCATTGTGCCAAATATATATGGGATTTCCCCATAACTGTCCTGTCTCGCTGAAATAATCCGGCGGTACTCCTGCAACAAATTCTGGCGTCATATTTTCATAATCTATGCGCAGAATACTCTGGTTGCTCCATGAATCGGCGCTGTCCATAGACATATAGATCGGAATATCTCCGATTATTTTTATCCCTTTTTCATCTGCGTATTCCTTCATCTCCTTCCATTGTGAATAGAACAGGAATTGGGCAAATTTAAAGTAATCTGACCGTTCTTTAAATTCTTGCGTAATAGCGGCAATTGATTTCGGCTTTCGCAGAGCAATATCTCTATCCCATTCAAGCCAGTTAAAAGTATTGAACTTCGATGCAAGCGCTCTGTACAGGCTGTAATCATTTAACCATGTATCTCCATGTTCGGTACAGAATTTATTGTATTCATCCATCTCTTCTTTTTTACTGTGCTTGATGAAATTGTCTTGAGCGAGTTTTATAAAATTTGTTGTAAACTCTTCCGCATTTATAAAATCCGCAAAAGAGTCTTCGCATATATCCGGTGTGATTACTGTATTATCAATAAACCATTTTTTTTCTTTTATTTTATCGATATTAATAAACAGCTCATTCCCTGCAAACCCGGACAGAGATGAATATGGAGAATACTTCATCGAATGAGAAACAGGACCCGTTGGAAGAATCTGCCAGTATGATACTCCGTGTTCCGAAAGCAAATCTATAAATTTGTATGCTTCATCGCCAAGCGTTCCTATGCCGTGTTCGCCGGGCAGGCTTGTAATATGAAGAAGTACGCCGCATGACCTTTCTAATTTCATCAGTTCTCCTGATTTTTCATCTGGTTAAGAATATTTTTTAAGCTGTCAAGTTCTTCGCCATAGTTCTTCCAATTCCCTGCGCGCATGTACTCCTCTGCCTTAGAAAAGTGATAAGAGGCTCTCTCTGCCAATGCCTTCAGGCTCATACCTTGAGTATTCTCTCCGCTGTGCTGCGACATGAAACTGCCGCTTAAGAATATTTTCTCCAGTGCTGTCGGAAGATCATTCTCCATTACTACCATATCTGCAAATGAGACTATGACTTTTTTAAGCTCAGGCATTTCGCTGGCTTCAGCCTTTAAGTATAACGGCTCAATGTATATTATCGATTCCTTAACAGGTATTGCCAGCATATTCCCTCTTATTACGCCTGTACCCTTTTGGCTCCATAGCGTCAGCTGTTTTGAAATTTCAGGTTCCTGATTTATTCTTGCCTCTATCTGCATAGGACCATAATTGAGTTTATCCTTCGGCAGAATGTAGAGTTGAAGTTTTCCATAATCGGGCATATCGCACTTTGCAGTAAGGAACGACAGCATATTGTGTTTCTTGTATGGAGTAAAGGGGAGTATAAGTATAAAGCCGCTGTTTTTTTCATTCGGCAGAGTTGTAACAAGGTAGTAGCTATGGACAGGTCCCTCCTTGTCTCCGTTGATCTGAACCGGTATTGACCACATATCTTCGTTATTGTAAAATACATTAGGATTGGTCATGTGATATTTAAGGAGTATCTGGCTCTGAATATTGAATATTGTTTCAGGGTATCTTATGTGAGATTTCAATCCCTCAGGCATTTCTTTTAAATCTTTAAATATATTCGGGAATATCTTTGCATAGACTTTTATGATGGGATCATTTTCGTCAAAGATATAGCAGTCGATCTTTCCATTATACGCGTCGATAATTATCTTTACCGAATTTCTTATGTAGTTTATTTTTTCGCTTTTCATATTCATGGGAGTAGAATATGGGAACTGATCCGTATATGTGTATGCATCTATGATCCAGTAAAGTTTGCCGTCGTCTATTACAAGATAAGGGTCTTCGTCTAATTCAAGAAACGGGACAAATGTCTGTGCCATTTCGACTATGTTTCTTCTAAATAATACTCTGCTGTCTCTTCCTATATTTCCTGATATCAGCAGGTTTAAATCTCCTAACGCTGCGGATATCATAATGCGTTTAAATAAAGAATCGAGTTTAATACCGCCTGTTCCGCTGTAAGTAGTGTATTTATTTTCATCTCCGGACGGGTAATCAAATTCTCCCGGATTTATAGAGGTATTAGTTATTACATAGGAGTTATTGTGTTCGCCGTAATAGATTTCCGGTCTCTCTATTTTAAGATTGATTTCTGATTTTGGCGGTATATCCTTAATCAAAAAAACGGGAAGCCCCTCGGATGATATTCTGTCAACCCTGCTGATGACAGCTCCGTATCCGTGCGTGTAGATCAGGTGTTTGTTCTGCCATGTTTGAGTATTTTTGCCGAGTCCGTCTATGGAGAGTTCTCTTGCCGATATGTTTACGGCAATTTTTTTGTTGTCTATTATATATCTGTCTATATCTACATCGTTAAAGAAATAGTACTGCTTAAGTTCCTGAAGCTGTTTATATGTCTGTTTGAGCGGTCTCCAATCCCATAATCTCACACTCTCTGTAGTATCTTTATTTGCAGCCAGATCGCGAAAGGTTAAGTTTTTGCTGTTTTCAAATGGTATCTCTTCAACATTATTTATTCCGTATGCAATTCTTGTAAAGTCTATGTTATTCTGAATGTATGGTTTTTCCTTATCAAGCTCGTTTGGTATAACAATAAATCTCTGCTGAAGTTCGGGGTAAATTGTTCCGAGAATAAAATATACAGGTATAATAATCATCATTACTATTATTGGCAGCCTGAAACTTCTTTTAAAGACATTAAACAGAAGCAGCGCGGCTGCAATAAACGATATTATCTCTGCCGCTCTATAAGCTATGAGTTTTGAGTTTACTGCCGTATAACCAGCGCCGTAAAATTTTCCAAGCTGCAAATACAGAATGTGATACGATGACAATTTATATCCTAAACCGTAGAGTATTACAAGAACAGCAAGGAGTATCGATATATGAACTCTGCAGAATAATGAAAAATCGATCTTTCCGTTTTTTAAAAATATTCCGCCGTTTAAAAAATGTATAATAAAAGAAAAAACAGTAATAACCATTATTGTTGTCATAAGCCAATAATATAAGAAGTTGTAGAAAGGCAGCGAGAACACATAGAATCCTATATCTTGTTTAAAAATCGGATCGACAGGGAAGCCTGTAAACGGTGCTGAGTTTATATACATGAGATACTCTTTCCAGAAAGCAGAGGCTGTTCCCCCCATTACAAAGCCGATAAATATAATCGTGCCTGTTAAAATCAGGAGCAGAAGACGCCTTGATGATCCTATTGCCGGAATTTTAATCCTATCAAGAAAATTCTCTACAAAAAATCTTCCTTTCCTTCCGATGAGTCCAAGAAGCAGAAAATTAAGCATGAATATTCCGATAAATGAAGCTCCGAATATCATCTGAACATTGAATTTTGTGAAAAAGAGCGTCCAAAAAATATTAGCGCCGTTATTTATTTTAAACCATTCATAATCTATATAAAAGTTTGAAATATACTTTATAGTAAGGTATAGTATAAGCAGTATTATGAAAACTATTCCTGTTTTTTTGTTCACGGTTTTTCCCTTTAGATTTAAATATAATTAAAAACTATACTTTTTTAAAAATTTGTTCTATAATTTATTATAAAATTGCACAATATTTTTTTATCAGCACTCCCTTAATTTAGATAATTTTGTTAATCTGTCGGAAATTAAGTAGCCAGAAGATTTTAAATGTTCATTTTATTAAGTAATATTATTATCTTGCTCTATAGTCAATTTAATTATTGACGATAATTGACGATAAAAGAGAAAAAATTGTCGAATTTAAACTAATAAACAGCAAATAGACACTTTTGTAATATTTTAAGTTAAAAAAAGATTGATTTTTTACTATTAGAGTAATTATATATCCTATTCGATAAGATAAAATAATAATGAGCTATTATTTTTTGCATGGATATTGTATATATTGAAAATCAATATAAAACAAGCCATGTTATACACATTTTAAGTATAATTATAATTTAAAATAAGGAGAAGTAATGTGAAAATTTTTAAGCTTTTCCCTCTATTTTTGTGCCTCCTATTCTCTATAATATTTGTTGCCTGTGAGATCGATCCATGGACTCAAGGGGGTAATCGTGTTGATACGGACGTTATGGTTATCAAAAAGATTACTGCTTATGGAGAACAGGTAGATGGAACCCTGTATAAAGGGAATGTCGGCGCAGTAACAATGTCGCATAGCGTACATGAACAGCAAGGCGTTAAGTGCTTCGATTGTCATCACAAGAATGGAAATGATGATCGTATAAAAGAATGTGCAAAATGCCACAGTGGTGATAAGGGGTATAATACAATGCATGGCTTATGTGTTGATTGCCACATCTCAAAGAATAAGGGACCTCAGAAATGTATGGAGTGTCATTAGTCTGATTTTCTATTGCTATGAAAAGTATAAGGAATATGAAAAAAAAGAAAGTTCTTATTCTGGGTGTAGGAAGTATTCTGCATAAAGATGATGGCTTGGGAGTATTTATAGTTAATGAAATCGAATCGTCAGCCAAGGATAAGCTAAAGGATGCCGAATTGGCGGATGGCGGGACGCTCGGTTACGATCTTCTCTCTATAATGAGCGGAAGAGAAAAAATAGTTATTATTGATGCGTTGAAAATTGATGATGCTCCGGGAAGTATATATAGATTTCCTGCAAAACATCTGACTGAGAAAGGTAATAAGTTTTCCATGCATGATGTTGGAGTAAAAAAGATTATTGATATGCTCGCATTGACCGGTGAAGAACCGGAGATTGAAATTATTGGGATTGTTCCCGAAGATATTCAATCCTTTGAAATAGGTATAAGCGATTCTGTAAAAAGATCGGTACCAAAGGCAGTTGAATATGTTTTGGATGCTGCATTAAATTAAATCTGCTGGTTTTAATGGGTTTAATTTAACTTGGATTTATGCTTAGTTTTATTTTTTTAAAGTGGTTTGGAAGAATAACTTAATTAAAAAAAATGATAATTTGACGGAGGATTTTATGGCATTAAATAGGCGAGAATTCCTGAAGATTATGGGGGGAACAACTGCTGCGCTTGCTTTCCCCGGCGTTATTTTTCAGGGATGTAAGAAAGCGCTTGAAAAAGCATCTGCAAGAACAAATGTAATATGGTTAGAAGGGTTATCATGTTCAGGATGTTCCGTATCTCTTCTTAATAAACTTCACCCGGATATAGTATCTGTTATAACAGAGCACATCAGCCTTAATTATCAAGGCGTTGTTATGGCAGGTACCGGATCTGTTGCTACAAAGGTTCTTGAAGATGCAGTTGCTAAAGACAGAAAAGATTTTGTACTCATTGTAGAGGGAGCGATCCCGACTAAGAGTGATGTTTTTTGTACATTAGGTGAAGTACACGAAAAGGCTGTTGGAGTTAAAAAATGGGTTGAACAGCTTGGCAAGAATGCCGTAGCAGTAGTTTCTATAGGAACATGTTCGGCTTACGGCGGCATCCCTGCAGGGAAGAGCCCCATATATGGCGCTAATCAAACAGGCGCTGTTCCTGTTTCTGAAATATTAAAGGGCGTTAAAACAGTATTAAATATTCCGGGCTGTCCTCCTCATCCGGACTGGATGATTGGAACTCTGCTCCATGTATTACTTAAAGGGATGCCTGAGCTTGATGAATATAACAGACCTGTAATGTATTATGGAAAAACCGTACATGAACACTGTGAAAGACTGAATTATTACAAGCGCGGGATATTTGCAAGCCAATGGGGAGAAGCAGACGGATGTCTCTATAATCTTGGCTGCCTTGGAATGGATTCGGGCTGTGATATTCCTGTGAGGAAATGGAATAACGGCGCTAATTCATGTACAGAGTGCGGTTCGGGATGTATCGGATGTACCGAAGCGGCTTTCCCGGATTATGGCAAAAGAGGGATTTATCAAAAACTTCAGGCAAACAGAGGCGATGATAAACAGATTGCCGGCAATTCAACAAAAGGTCTTAAGGGGGGTATAATCAATGGCTAAAGTATATATAGATCCGCTAACAAGGATAGAAGGGCATCTTTCAATAGAGATGGATGTTCAAAACGGCAAGGTTGTTGACGCTAAATGCAGGGGTGATATGTTCCGTGGCTATGAAACTATACTCCAGGGAAGAAATCCTGTTGATGCTAATCAGATAGTTATGCGTATATGCGGAGTCTGCCCTGTATCTCACGGTGAAGCCTCCAGCAGATGTCTTGACGATGCGTTTAAAATTAAGCCGACAAAAAACGGGCGTATATTAAGAAATTTGATATTGGGAGCAAATACCGTTCAATCCCATATACTTCATTTTTATCATCTTGCAGCGCTCGATTTTGTAGATATTACGGCAATTCTTCAATATAAGGGATCGGTTAGCAGTCTTCTTAAACTTAAAGATTGGGTAAAAAATGATATTGAAGTTAAAAAGGGCAGACCGGATGAAATCACATCAGCCGGACCGTTCCTTCCAAGATATGAAGGAAATGATTTTTATATCAAAGATGTAGATACAAATATATCGGCAATTGCAGGATATGTTCAGGCTCTTGATATAAGGCAGAAGGCTCATCAAATGGTTGCACTGTTCGGCGGAAGAGCTCCTCACCCTATAGCTTTAGTTCCGGGTGGAGTTACTACTGTGCCGACAAGCGGTAAGATTAAAGAGTTTAAAAAGCTGTTGAAAGAGGTTGATAAATTTGTAAATGAAACATACGTTCCTCATGTAATAGCTGTTGCTAAGGCTTATCCTGATTATTTTAAACTTGGTCAGTACACCAAATTTATGTCATACGGAGTTTATGATAAGGATGAGGATCGTAAAACGTTTATGTTTGAGCAGGGTATATTTGACGGCAAGTTAGAAAAATTTGATTCGAAAAAAATACGCGAACAGGTTAAGTATGCAAGATATAGATCCGGTTCCAATCTCCATCCGTTGAAAGGCGAAACTATAGCCGATCCTAATAAGGGCGGAGCCTATACATGGGTAAAAGCGCCAAGATACGACGACAGACCTATGGAAGTCGGCGCGCTTGCAAGAATGGTTATAGCTTATAATTCAGGAAACGAATTGGTGAAAAAAGAACTTGATGGAGTATTGAAGATATTTAACTCCGAACTTCCGGTGGTATTATCTGCGCTTGGAAGACATGCTTCAAGAGCTATTGAAGCCAAGATGATTTCTGCAGAGATGAAAAAATGGTTAGATGAACTTGAGGTTGGAAAGAACCCAAGAAATCCATATTCGATTCCCGACAGCAGTGAAGGTGAAGGACTTGTTGAAGCTGCTCGCGGCGGTCTTGGACACTGGATAGACATTAAGAAAGGAAAGATTGCCAATTATCAGGCTGTTGTTCCGACAACATGGTTCTGTTCTCCTAAAGACGACAGAGATGTTAAGGGACCGGTTGAGCAGGCACTCATCGGAACGCCTATTTCAGATAATCTAAATCCTATTGAGGCGGCAAGGATTGTAAGATCATTTGACCCATGTCTCGCATGCGCTATTCACGTAGTTGAAGGCGACAGAGAGATCGGAAAATTCAGAGTGTGTTAAACGTAAGATTTTAATATAACATAACAAGTTACACGAAAGGGGGGCTGTCCGAGAAGTAAATTTCAGGGCAGCCTTTTTTTCGTTAATGATTCAACATGTAAGTAAAGTACTGTAAGTAAAGTACTGTAAGTAAAGTACTGTAAGTAAAGTACTGTAAGTAAAGTACTGTAAGTATAAAATTATTTTGTGATACTACACCGCATAGATCAGCAATAATCACATAAATCTCTGTATAGATTTTTTTTAATAGATTTTTTTCTTTACATTTTAATCTTTATGAATAACATGGTATTTATTATTTTAAGCAATAAAATTTAATAATAAAATCAGGATAAAATTGATAATGAAGGAGCAAATTCAATGAACTATTATTTGCATTTAAATAAGTTTTTATTAATTTTCGTTCTCGTTCTTGCATCAGTGTTTGGTATAGGAGCTTGCGGCAGTGGCGGCGGAGGTGTAGGCGGTGGCGGCGGAGATGTAGGCGACGGCGGAGATGGCGTGCTGCCTAAAAAAATAGAAGGTATGGTGTGGATAAATCCGGGTGCCTTTTCTATGGGACAGAATGATATATCAGGAGCAACTCCGGTGCATTCGGTAACTCTGACTAAAGGTTTTTACATGAGCAAGTATCAGGTTACACAGGAACAGTATGCGGCTGTAATGGCAACTACTAATCCCAGTAATTTTAATGGTGATTCAGGCAAAGAGCCTGCGGAAGGAGAAATACAGGGCAAGAGACCTGTAGAGAATGTAACATGGTATGATGCTGTTGAGTTTTGCAACAAGCTCAGCGATTTGGAAGGACTCGACAGGGTTTATGAAATAACCGGCAGGACTCCGGCGAGCGGATATCCCATAACAAGCGCAACAGTAACAGTGCTTGATTGGACTAATAACGGCTATCGTTTACCTACAGAGGCAGAGTGGGAGTATGCGTGCCGTGCAGGTACAACAACAGCTTATAATACGGGGGATACCATAAGTAATAACACAGGTTGGTATGATAGTAACAGCGAAAATAAGACTCATGAAGTGGGTAAAAAGCCTGCGAATGACTGGGGTTTATATGACATGCACGGAAATGTATATGAGTGGTGCGGAGATTTGCATGAGACCTATTCGGGTTCGGCAGTGCTGGATCCTCGAGGTCCTGAGATTGGCTCCGACCGCGTGATACGCGGCGGGGCGTGGCTCAGCGACGGGCAGAGCCTTCGTTCGGCTTCTCGGCACCGCTACAACCCGGGCTCCAGGTACTACAACACAGGTTTTCGGGTTGCCCGCTCCTTGTAGAGACAGACCATACCCTGTCTTTACGGCGGTCTGTTTCTGCGCGGCGATATGCTGCCTCAAACAGGCGTGAGCTTGCAGCGAAAGACCCTTCGGTTTATTCGGTAAAAAGAGCCTGTGAGAGCCTGTGAAAAAAAGTCTGTAAAAGCTGAAAAGATGTAGACATTCTATGATTGATAGAGAATAAAAATTATAGGAGACTGCATTATGCCAAAAAAGCCGCCCCTGCCGGAAGAGAAGAAAACAGCGATAGCAACATTTCTGCAAGCATATGATATTAAAAGTGCCGAGGATTTTCCCACTCCCAATAAATGCTATAAAAAGGGTATAGTAATAAATGATTAAATCTTTTAACAGAAGGATTAAAAAATGACTAAATATCTTGAACTGGATCATATCGGGATAATTCTTAAAGAAGAATTTATGGAGCCATTTGGATTATCGCAGGGTTTTTTCATGCGTATGCAAAACCGCCATGAAGAGACTGTTGAAAAAATAAAATTTGTCAGGATTGAAAAATAATTTGCATAAAAAGCAGAGCATATTTAGAGAGAACAGATTATGGCA
>WRGT01000057.1 GCA_009787025.1 Spirochaetota bacterium | reverse complement strand
TTGCATACTATATAACTCCTGCATCTACAACAATAAGTTTTGGTAAAAGATTTCAGTATTATAAGA
This sequence comes from Spirochaetota bacterium, assembly GCA_009787025.1. GTDB lineage: Bacteria > Spirochaetota > UBA4802 > UBA4802 > UBA5550 > WRGT01. Next base: position 36,257 of record WRGT01000057.1, on the reverse strand, counting down.
CAGCTTATAAGGATAAGGATTATAGAGATCCTGGTCATAAAGATAAACTTAATGGTATTACACTAACAGCAACATACAATTTTGGCATATAGTATTTGTACCTTTGCATTTGGTAAACTTAACTGCGGGATAATATATTTTGTGTATTATCCCGCAGTTTATAAAAAATACGGCTATTCTGCGCAATCATTGAAGTACGCTATTAACTCATCCGATGAACCAAATTCATTTAAAAACTCAAGAGTCTTTATAGTAGGTCTTACTAATTTTATTTTTCTATCCTCGTATTTTAGTAATCCGTCTAACGGCGTTATCCACTCAAAGCTGATCAGTTCATCACCGTCGGGAGATAGTTCCTGATTGTCTGGGAGAATTGCTGCAAAGAATCTTGTATCGTAACGGATTGGAGATATAAATGGAGTTATATGCCTGTCTATGTAAAACAGGTTATTAATGGCAGGTTTAAGTTTTTCCTTCATTAACATCTCTTTAAATGATAAACTGTTTTCAAAGACGAGTTTTCTATAATCGGTAAATTTTTTAATAATTTTTTTTGTATTAATTACGGGATAATTTCCATCCTCATCAACTGCAAGCAGAATACCTGATTCCTCAAAGGTCTCTCTTACGGCGCACATAATAAATCCATAGTATTTTTTATAATCGCAGTCAAATTTTTCTATGTGCTTAATTTCTTTGTCGCATGAAAACTTATATTCATAATCTTGCGGATCCATTGCGCCGCCGGGGAATACATGATAATTGGGAAGAAATCTATCATTGCCATGTCTCTTCATGAGGAGAACTTCAATGGTATTTTCACCATCTCTTATTATTGATACTGTTGCAGCCTCTCTGGGTGTTGTAAACATTTATATTATCCTTAACTCATTGAGTAATGCATCTAATTCATATCCGAAATTATTTTTTACATGCTTTTTTAAGGCAGAAATATTGTTAAGCTTTTGAGAAGCAGAATATGTGTTGCTGATTATTTTTTTTATACCATGGAGTGTACATATATCACTGTATAGAACAAATAGTTTAAAGGCATGATCAAATGCCGAAATGACCTTGTTATATTTATGTTCCGATAAATAGATTGCGCTGATCTCGGTACAAGTCTCAATAAGAATTTTAACATTTGTAGATTCGGATTCAATATTATCCTCATGGGGCTGGATTTTTATAGCTTTTAAGTAATAGTTCAGAGCAGATTTTTTATCATTCAAATTATATTGATGAATATAACCAAGTCTATAAAGGGCGGATATATATTTTTCGTTGAGTTTAACTGCATTTCTGTATGCTGTAATTACAAACTGCGGATCCTGACGTACAGAAAAATTAGCGCCGAGCATGAACCATGCCTTCGGCGACTTAGTCTCGCTGAATTTGAGTTCTTTTGCCTTGCTTTGCGCCTTGATAGCATCTTCATCTTTAGGTGATATTTTTTTTATGAAGAGTTTCTGCAGTTTATCAGCCTTCTTTATATATCGCCTGCTGTTTGAATAGTTTATAATCTCCATATATGCATCTAAAGCTATACTTTCAAACTCAACATCCGAAGTCAGTAATGTTAATTTTTCGCTTACCTTTGCCATAAACAGAAGTAATTCCGGATCTTTGTAGCCATGGTGTCTTAATTTAGATATTATTGACAAGGAATCGTGCAAAAGATTTTTTCTGTATAGACGTTTTGCCTGTTTTATATTCTGTTTATAATCTAAACCGATTTCATTAAAATTCTTTATTGAGCTCATTTGCAGTAATTTCAATATGTAATTATTTTGATAATCGGGAAATTTTTTATTAAACTTAAAGTCTATTTTTTGCTCTATTCACTTCAAGCTGTAATTCTTCCGCAAGATATCCGTCGCTTCGGCAGTGCATATCTGAAATACCGCAGGTGATTTCTATATACAAGTTTGATTTGTAAAAAACATCAAATGCTTCTCGGATTGAAATGCCTGCAAGCTCGGCGTAAGCCTTGATGACATTATCGCATTTATGCCCAATAAGTGTACGGTTGGCAATCATTCTAACTCCTCCGAGTCTATGAATTTCAAATATTCATCAATCAAGGATTGGGTTTTGAAACAATACTGAATATTAGGTTTGTCGTACCGAAGCCGCCCAATCGCTTCTTCCGCTCCTATCAGTTTGTCAAAAAATAATTGGAGCGTGTCAAACACCTTATCATTGGCAACGCCGCCTATAACCAAATTCCATTTGGTATCGACAGGTTGTCCTAATCGGCAAGCTGTGATGAAATTCAGCCACTCCATATTGTGTGTATCAAATTCGAGTATTTTTACGTCGGGCGACAGTTTGTCGTTGGGATTCGGTAAAAACTCGTATGCAGACAAGGCGGCTGTGCCGCGTTCACGGTAAAACCGCTTAGCCCAGTTTACGGCCTGCGCTTTCAACGGCGTGAGATAAAATCCTCTGCCAAAGTCGGTCCTGAGCCGCGCGAATGATAAATCAGGCTTTTCTATAACAATATATGAGCCGTGATACAGAATCATTACAGGACGCCTCGTTTTTGCATAATCTCTTTCAGCTCATTGACAATGAAGTCTTTGCCCTGTGTGTGAAGCGCATCATAGCAGGGTATAATATAGTCATCGAGAATGTCGCTGTTCTCGGTGAGTATTTTATAGATTTTGTCGCCTGTTGTCTTAAGTTCATCCGCCAATGCTTCAATGCAGAACACTGCAAAAAATGACTGCTCAGGGGTCATTGGTGTTTGCTTATTCATTAAATTAAAATACCCTTCTTTTCGACGATTCATGCAAGTATGTATATAAACTTTCAAGAGTTATTTTCTCTTGATTTTTGGTTTTTCTCATAAAAATCACTTCAAATTGTTTTTAATATATTATATAATAACGAATCTGGCAATTGCTTTTATAAAAAAATTTTTAATTTTTCTATAAATTTTTGTTTTTTTATTTTCCATCTGCATTAATCTATAATAATCTGCGTTATTTGCGTGCTCCTTGTTTGTGCGTGTATAAGATTTTGTATTATTGTTAAGGAAAACTTTATGATTACTGCAAACATCTATTCCAAACAATTAGAAATAAATGATAGCTTTTTAAAACCTGTTGTGGAAGATGAATTAAACTTAAAAGAGGATTCTGATAAGAAATGGGTAAGATGCAGAAACTGTCATAATAAAATAGCGCTCTTTTCTGATAAGATAAGTATTAATGAAAACGACTCATATATTTTTAAAAATCCTGCAGGAATTTTTTTTAGGATTGCATGTTTTGCAAATGCTCCGGGTTCTATTGCAGTATCGGATTTTACCGATGAGCATACATGGTTTACAGGTTACCGGTGGAGTATTGCATTATGCCGTTTATGTCATAAACATATCGGATGGCTCTATTCCGGTTCTGATGAGTTCTATGGTTTAATTGCAGATAAATTATCAGGCGTATAAAAAGTACTTTACTCAATTAAACGGCATTAATTATCATATCTTTATAAAGAATTGGATCTGAAAATTGAAAAGAAGCCATATAAGGGGCTGTCTGATAAGTATTAAATACATTGATAGGAATTGTCATTGTGGTAAAAGTTAAATAACATATTCCGTGTTTTCTATGTCATTGCGAGCGCTTCAGCCCGTTTAGTATAGTTGTGTAACTTGCGCGTGGCAATCCAGAGTCTTAATATATCCTAACGCAGAGTTTGCACAGTCTTACTAACGGACTTAAAACAGGTTTCGCGATGACGTAATATGTAACTAATCACGCTGAGCCTGACATAGTCGCGCTAAGCCCGACATAGTCACGCTAAGCCCGACATGTTGCCTGCGTGTTACTTCTTGGACAGCCTCATGTTAGCATCAGATTATAAAAAACCGGAGATGTGGAATGGAAAAGAAAGATATGGAAATTAAAGATGAGAATTTAAAGATTCTTATTATAAATTACGAATTTCCACCTCTTGGCGGAGGAGGAGGAGTTGCCACATACGATCTCGCGCTTGAATGGGAGAAATATGGAAGAGTTGATGTTTTAACATCGGATTATACAGGATTAGACCAGTTTGAAAATGTAAAGGGTATTAATATATTCAGAACAAAGGTTTTTTTTAGAAAATCCCGTGATGCTGCAACATTTATATCAATGCTCTCATTTTTATTAACAGGATTGATTACAGGATTTAAACTCTGTAAACAAAACAGATATGATATAATAAATACACACTTTGCAGTACCGTCCGGTCCGCTTGGGTATATTTTGGGTAAAATTTTTAAAATACCCAATGTTTTATCTCTTCACGGCGGCGATATATATGACCCAAGCAAAAAGCTGTCTCCCCACAGAAGTTTTATTTTTGGCAGGATTGTAAAATTTATTTTAAACAGGGCGGATAGAATTGTGGCTCAATCCAGTAATACAAGGGACAATGCAGTTACATATTATAAACCGAATAAAGAGATTAAAATAATTCCGTTAGCATTTCACCCGCCGATAATCGGCAGAAAGGGGAGGGAGAGTATTGGACTTGATAAGGGCTCATTCTACTTTATTACCATTGGAAGACTGGTTAAGAGAAAATCTATAGATACAATATTACATGCAATGTCTCAAATAAACATTAAAAAGATAAAACTCCTTGTAATGGGCGACGGACCTGAAATGGATTTTCTTGTAAATTTGACTAATGAGCTTGGATTAAATGACAGGGTAAGATTTTTAGGATATGTTGCTGATGAGAATAAATATACTTATCTAAAAAATTCCGATTCGTTTATATTAACGTCATTGCATGAAGGATTTGGAATTGTTTTTATGGAGTCCATGTTTGTAGGTTTGCCTATAGTATGCTCAAATCACGGCGGTCAGATCGATTTCTTAAAAAATGAAGAGAATGCTCTCCTTATTGATGTAGGAGATGTGGAATCATGTAAAAAAAGTATGCTCCGGGTATATAAAGAAAAGGAACTTCGCAGTAAGATGTATAAAAATAACAAGAAAAAGGTCAAAGATTTTTATGGAGAAGCAGTAGCTTATGAATATATTAAAATCTTTAGAGAATTAAAAAAATAGGTTTTGACAAAGATTCAATAAAATATTATGTCGTATTAAAAATGGTAAATAGAACTCTATGTCCACCTATATAATAAGAAGATTGCTGTTAATTATTCCGACATTTATCGGTATAACACTAATGGTATTTACCATAACAAGGTTTGTCCCGGGAGGTCCAATCGAAAGGATGATAGCCGAGGCGCAGCAATCGTCCATGAGTAAAGGCTATAATAGAATCAAGGAATCGCCGCTTTCGGAATCACAGCTTCTTGAATTAAAAAGATTTTACGGATTTGATAAGCCTGTAATAGTAAGCTATTGCAACTGGTTTGCAAATGTTGCAGTATTAGACCTTGGGCAATCTACCAGATACTATGAACCTGTTTGGGGTATTATTAAAAGCAAGCTGCCGGTCTCCCTTTTTTACGGGATAATGGCAATTATCTTAACATATTCCGTATGTATACCTCTTGGTATTTTAAAGGCTGTTAAACATAGAACGGCAATTGATAATGTTACGTCAATTATAGTATTTATAGGATATGCCATACCTAATTATGTTCTTGCAATAATCCTTCTTATGGTTTTTTCGTCATGGCTTGATATTTTTCCGCTTGGAGGTTTTACGGGGAATAATTTTCATACTTTGGGTTTTTTGGGGAAGACAGGCGATATTTTTTATCATGCAGCTCTTCCTTTAATAGCATATATGGCAGGCAGTTTTGCAGTAATGACATTTATGATGAAGAACGCGCTCCTGGATAATATGGCTTCGGATTTTATCAGGACTGCAATTGCAAAGGGTCAGAGCTATAAAGGAGCTATTTTTCATCATGCGCTTAGAAACAGCTTAATACCTCTTGCAACGCATTTTGGTAATAATATTTCACTTATATTAATGGGATCATATTTAGTCGAAAAGATATTCAATATTGACGGAATGGGATTGCTGGGACTTGATTCTGTTATTGAGAGAGATTATCCCGTAGTTATGGGGATACTTGTAATATCCTCTCTGCTGTTTATGCTGGGGAATATTCTTTCGGATATATGCGTAGCAATTGTTGATCCTCGCGTAAAGTTTGAATAGCAGGATATGACGATATGATAAGATTTAATCCGCTGACAATTGAAACAATTACAAGATTTAAAAGGATTAAACGGGGATATTATTCCTTTATTATAATGGCTGCATTGATTGTTATTTCACTCCTTGCAGAACTCTTTGTAAACAGCAGAGCATTAATAGTAAAATATAACGGAGAATACTTTTTCCCGACATACGGACATATAATACCGGGCGAGAAATTCGGATTGGATTATGACTATGAAACAAATTACAGGGAGCTAAAAAATAAGTTTAAAATCTCTTCCGATGATAATTTTGTCATACTCCCTCCAGTACCATATAACCCTTATGAGATTGAATTAAAAGAGGGCGCATATCCGCCTTTACCGCCGTCAATGTCGGATAAGCATTACCTCGGCACAGATAAGACAGGAAGAGATGTTGCCGCAAGGCTCATATATGGATTTAGGATTGCAATCTTCTTTTCATTGATTTTACTTTTTTTCAATTATATTATTGGAATTACCATCGGATCGCTCATGGGATATATCGGCGGAAAATTCGATCTTTTTTTTCAGAGAATAATAGAGATATGGGACAACATACCATATCTTTATGCCATTATAATTATATCCTCTATAATAATTCCAAACTTTTTTTCGCTCCTTGGTATTATGATTTTCTTCGGATGGATCGGCATGACATGGTACATGAGAACATCCGTTTATAAAGAAAAGGAGAGGGAATATGTACTTGCGGCAAAGGCGCTCGGAGCAAGCACATCGCGAATTATCGTAAGGCATATTTTGCCCAATACAATCTCTGTAATAATTACATTTATCCCATTCTCTGTTGCCGGAGGTATCACAGCGCTGACGGCGCTTGATTATCTCGGTTTTGGAATACCTGCGCCTACGCCGAGCTGGGGTAAACTTCTCGCAGAGGCATCGGAATATAATATTAATGCTCCATGGATAGGAGTATCTGTAATCAGCGCTTTAATTTTTATATTAGTTATGGTAACATTTATCGGCGAGGCTGTAAGAGAAGCATTTGATCCGAAGCAATACTCAACCTATGAATAAATTTTGGAGGTTTATTTTATGAATTTAAAAAATCTGAAACACAAACTTTTTTTTATCATTTTAACCGTAGCAGTGGCGAGTTCCTGCGGTGATAAAGATAATCAGGCTAATACCGGAATAGATGATGAAAATTTAAATATAGATTATTCTATACACAAATTAGATGAAAAACTGACATGGATAAGCAATGACAATGAACCGATAATAGCATCCCCAAAGGCAAAGAAGGGCGGTACATTTAATTCGTTTATTCTAACATTTCCTCTTACTTTCAGGACCTTGGGACCTGATGCAAATAATTATACAAGGACTTATTTCCTCGAAAATCAGTTATCCCTTATAAGTTACAATGAAGATACCGATAAGATAATGCCTGAGCTTGCGACTCATTGGGCATACGGTAAAGACGGCAGGACCATGTACTTTAAGATTAATCCTGAGGCTCAGTGGTCGGACGGTACTCCTGTTACTGCAGATGACTTTATCTTTACAATTGAATTTATGAGGTCAAAACATATTAATGATCCGTGGTATAACGATTATTATACAACCGAGATTGAAAAGGTTACTAAGTATAGCGATCATCTGATTTCCGTTACTGCTTCCAAAAAAATACCCGACCTGTGGAATACTGTCGGTATAAGTCCGACGCCAAAACATTTTTATGGGAAATTAAACAGCGGTTTTGTAAGCGACTATAACTGGAAGACAGAGCCTAATACCGGTCCGTATATCTTAAAAGAATACTCTAAGGGGAAATATCTCCTGTTTGAGAGAAAGAAGGATTGGTGGGCTAAGGATCATAGATATAATAAGAACAGATTTAATGTAGATTATTTTAAACTTACAGTAATAAGGGATGATGTTGTTGCGCTGGAGCATTTTAAAAAGGGCGAGCTTGATTCCTTCGGCGCTACCAGAGCGGAAATTTGGTATCAGAAAGCTAAGGGTGAAGTTTTTGACAAAGGATATATAAACAAGCTGTGGTATTATAATCAGGCAAGAAGACCGACCTGGGGATTATACCTAAACCTTGATAAGGATATATTTAAAGATAAAAATCTCAGATATGCCCTTGCCCATTCTATAAATTTTGATAAGATAAATAAACAGGTACTGTGGGATGAAGCAACTCGCATGCAGACCTTTTACACCGGTTATGGAAAATATACCAACACAAAGGTTAAAGCAAGAGAGTTTAACCTTGCAAAAGTTGATTCATTGATGAAGGCGTCGGGATGGAAAAAGGGTAATGACGCTATCTGGGAAAAGGACGGCAATAGATTTTCCGTGACTATAACTTATGGACAGCCGCTTTTAACTCCAAGGGTTGAGATTATGAAAGAGGAGGCAAAAAAGGCAGGTATAGAATTAAATCTTGAACTGCTTGATCCCAGCACTTCATACAAAAAAGTTATGGAGAAGAAACACGATGTTGCATATATGGGCTGGTCCACGAGCTTTAGACCGTCTCCGTGGCAGTCGTTCCATTCGGACAATGCGCATAAGCCGCAGACTAATAATATCAACAACCTTGACGATCCTGAAATGGACAAATTGATAAACAAATATCGCAACTCAACGGATGAGAATGAACTTATTGCGCTCTCTCATAAAATTCAGGAGAGGATAAGCGAATCAGGCGGATGGATACCACTTGATATACTTCCGTTTACAAGGGCGTTCTATTGGAGATGGATTAAGATACCGGACATACCCGGTTATAAGACAACGTCCGATATATTCAGCTATCCTGCTGCAGGGGGATATTTCTGGATTGATGAAGATGTTAAAAAAGAGACGCTTGAGGCTATGAAATCTAATAAAAGTTTTAAGCCTGAATTGAATATAATTACTAAATATAAATAGTCGGGGCAACGCTTCCTTGGCTCTGAGCTCTATGGCCGCAGGGTTTGAGCTATGAAGCAATAAAAAAGAAGTTAAATAATTTTTCTTACAGTTTCAATAAATACATTTGCGTCAATTAAAAGTTTTTTGGTTAGCTCTATATCGGTAGGATATTCTGTATCATAATCGCTTCTTTGTCTAAGTTGAAAAATATTATCATAAATTTTTGATATCTCTTTATCAAAAATTTTTTCTTCATGAATGAATTTCCTATATAGATAATTGAGCAATTTTTAAAGCCTCATCGGATTTTTCAATATTGTTTTTAATAAAAATATCTTTATGCTCATTTGATACCATAAAACACTCCTTTATTTACTACTTCGTTATGAAAAATGTAATTTCTTTGTAGTTGTTCTCTTGTGTAAGGCAGTACATCTAAATCAATGACATCATAATAATCATATCTCATTTGAGATAAAATATCATAAAACGCATCAGGCTGATAAAAACGGTCCTGTCCAAAAATCACTACAATATCAACATCGCTGTCTTTTGTAGCATTCCCATGCACTTGCGAACCGAACACATATAAGCCTTCAAAGTCTTTAATGGCTTCTTGCAATGAATCTCTTAATTTGCTTGCGATTTCATTAACGATTTGTTTCATTTATTTAATACCCCAAGAAACAACAGAAAGTTATGCTATTCTCTTACGCTTAACATTATAAATAATATTTATATGACTTGTCAATGTAAAAAGTCTTAATTTTGTGTGAACTATATTCTGGCAAGGCAATCTGTCATCATCTATTCCACTGCCTCTAAAATTACTTGACTTTAGGCTTCTATGTATTGAGATGTTTTCAGGCGAGCCGTCCTGGCTTTTGGTGACGAGAAAGCCGATCAATAATACATGGATTATACTTAAAGAAATGTTTTCTAATACTGATATTATCTTACGCGTAAATAATTTTTCAGCAGGATTTGAAAAAGACGGAAAGATCTATTCTGCTGTTGACAGAATAAGTTTTGATTTAAGAAAGGGAGAAATCTTAGGTATTGTGGGAGAATCCGGCTGCGGAAAGAGTGTCACAGCGCTTTCAATTATGCGGCTCCTTCCGATACCATACGGAAAATATATTGGCGGAGAGATAATCTTCAACGACAAAAACCTTCTTGACTTAACGCATGAGGAGATGCGTTTTATAAGGGGAAATTCCATCTCCATGATATTTCAGGAACCTATGACGGCGCTAAATCCTGTAAAAAGAATCGGAAAACAGATATATGAAGTATTAGAGCTGCACAAGAAACATCTTAGTAAAAGCGAAATGTACAATGAGACTCTATCCCTCCTTGAAAAGGTTGGAATTTCCGATCCAATGGAGAGGATGAATGAATACCCTCATCAGCTCTCCGGCGGTATGAGACAGAGAGTGATGATAGCAATGGCTCTGGCGTGTAAGCCCGATATATTAATAGCAGACGAACCTACTACAGCTCTTGATGTAACAATTCAGGCGCAGATTCTTGATCTCATAAGATCGCTTCAACATGAGTTTGGAATGTCTGTAATCTTTATCACGCACGATCTGGGAGTAATAGCGCAGCTTTGTAATACCGTTATGGTAATGTATGGAGGAAGGATTGCAGAAAAAGCCCCAGCCTTAAAGCTGTTTAATTCACCAAAACATCCATATACAAAGGGGCTGCTTGATTCGATACCAAAATTTGAATATGTTCGTAAGAGCAGACTGAAATCTATAGAGGGTATGGTACCTTCAATCGCAGATTATCCTGTTGGATGCAGATTTGGAAACCGCTGTGAATTTGCTTTTGATAAATGCGCCCATGGCAATCCGAAAGAATTTGCAGCGGATATTGACCACATTGTAAGCTGCTGTAAGTATGATGAATAGAAAGTATGATGAATAGAATAGAATAGAATAGAATAGAATGAAAATTATGCTTAAAGTTGAAAATTTAAAAAAACATTTTCCTGTAAGGAAAGGTATCCTGAGAACTTCAAGAGGTAATGTATATGCCGTTGACGGAGTGAGCTTATCGGTAGATAGGGGCGAAACACTCGGCATAGTAGGAGAATCCGGGTGCGGCAAGACAACTCTCGGAAGAACAATACTCAATCTGTATAAGCCAAGCAGCGGTTCCGTATCTTTTGAAGGTAATGTAATATCGAGTATGACTCCAAAAGAGCTTCATCCGTATAGACGAAATCTTCAGATGATTTTTCAGGACCCGTTTGATTCGCTTAACCCAAGACATACCGTAGGTTATATTCTGGAAGAACCGTTTATTATACACGGACTTGGGAATAAGCATGAAAGAACCGAAAGTGTAATAAATCTGCTTAATATAGTAGGATTGCAGAGAGATTCTCTCGAAAGATTTCCCCATGAGTTTTCCGGCGGTCAGAGGCAGAGAATAGGTATTGCGCGTGCAATAGCGTTAAATCCCAAGATGATTGTATGTGATGAACCCGTATCCGCATTAGACGTATCTATCCAGTCACAAATACTCAATCTGTTAATGGATCTGCAGAATAATCTTAAACTGACATATATATTTATTTCACATGATCTTACGGTAGTACGCCATGTATCCGACCGTGTAGCGGTTATGTATCTTGGAAGGATTGTTGAAACAGCAGGGGCTGATGAGATTTATAGAGCGCCGATTCATCCTTATACTAAGGCTTTAATATCTGCAATACCTGAGCCTGTACCTGCAATCTCGGATAAGAGAATTATTTTAAAAGGAAATGTGCCGTCGCCTGTAAATCCTCCGGCAGGGTGTTATTTTCATCCGCGTTGCCCTGCTGCAAGGGATATATGCCGGGAAGAATATCCGGAACTAAAAAATTACGGTAAAGGCGATACCGAACATTTAGCGTCATGTCATTTTGCAGAGGGATAAGCCGAGGAATAAGAGGTATAATATGAGGTATAAATGAAGATAAAAATAGCGTTATTATTAATAACCGTTGTTACAATAGCCGGAATATCATGTTCTCTTTTTCAGACTGAAGTTGATGACGGGGAGGATTTCCTGCCAAAAGAAACGGACGTTCCCGGTTGGATCAGGAGTAATTCCATACTCTCTTATTCTGGCGGCAATATCAAAAAGTATAACAAGGATTATGCCGGGCTTGGCATAGAAAAATTCACTTATTCGATTTATGAGTCAATTAATAATTCGGACATTAAAATCAAGGTTGAGGTTATGAGATTTGATTCCGTACTGAATGCCTACGGATTTTATTCTGTTAAAAGAGGTCAGGGAATTTTTGATATTAGAGAGACTAATGATTTTAGCAGCGATAGGTTATCTGTTATTCAGATTGGAAATTATGTAGTCTGTTCGTCAACCGATTCGTCGGCAGAAAATGGAGATTCATCTTTGCATGGAGAACTTAAAACTTTTTCTAAGATTCCTTTCAATTATATAGGTGAAAACTATATGAATTATAAACTCCCGGACAGCTTACATATATTAAAGTCCGGAGACGGATATGGCATCATATATAGTATAAATCAACACGCCAAATTTTCTTTTTTAGAGAGAATGGCTTATACTCAATGGAAATGGAATAATAATCTGATAAGTGTCTTCTATTCAGAGTACGGCTCTTTTTATGACGCTTATGAGGTATTTAAAAAAAATATTGTCGATACTTATATTGTCAGTTCATCGGACGGAATTTATACTGCTTTTAAAAAGGATGATGAGGGAAAATATATTTTTATTTCGGTCAAAGATAGATGGATATTCGGAGCTTGGTCCATAGAGGAATATAATGAGATCAACAGGATTCATAGTGAAATATTGAATAAGATTAATGATTATAATAAAAAGAATGTTAAATAGAATACTTTGATATAGTATAATATAGTATAATATACTATGAAAAAAACAGATCCGGTACCGGTAGATAATGAGCAGAAAGTTTTATTTGGTTGGCGATATACATGGGCAATTATCAAAGCTGAAAAAGTTGATTTCGGATATAAAGTCAGATATTGAACCGGATGATTTAATTATTTTTCTGGGCGATTATATAGACAGAGGACCGGAATCATTTGAGGTAATAGAATTTTTATTGAAACTAAAATCCGAAAATAATATTATCTGCTTAATCGGTAATCATGAAGATATGTTTTTAAGATTTGTATCAACTGGTGATAATTACAATAACTATATGGCAAATGGCGGAAAGCATACTATTAGAAGCTATTCAAGAAACTTAAAGGGGTTCAATATCCCTGAGAGTCATAAGAAATTCTATAACAGCTTAAAATTATATTATGAGGATGATTTGTTTATAGCAGTTCATGCAGGTATTAGTCCTAAGGTTAGAAATATTACAGATCAGGAGCGAGTTGATCTTATTTGGATAAGGGAAGATTTTTATCGATATAATAAAAGGTGGGATAAAACCGTTATTTTCGGACATACTCCGACTACATATATTAGCAATTCAAAAAATGTATATATAGATAATGAAAGAAATATTATAGGGATCGATACAAATGCCATGTCGGAGGGATTTCCTCTTTCATGTATAAGGTTGCCGGATAGAAAAATCTATAAGGCATATTAAATAGTCTATTAAATGAAGGATGGAAACTAATGTTTCGTAAATTTATTTTTTATATTATATTATCATTGTTCTTAACGCCTTTTGTTTATGGTCAAGAAGAGTATATGCAAATGGGCGTTATTGAGACAGTACGCACTAAGGAATATGTAACGGTTTTTTTTAATACAACCCCTGACAGAGATATTTACTATATCTATTCCGGCGATAAAATTATTGGCAATATATCCTCTATTAAAGATATACCTGAAATTTCTTCAAAGAAAAGATACTTATGCAATTATACATTACTGAAAGATGAATATAAGGCGATTTTAAGACCCGGTCTTGACATAGTAATAATTTTAACTGATAAAGAAATTGACAAAGAATTAAGAAAGAATATATTTACAGACACGCCGGATTATAAAACTGCAATAATATCACCCATTGATAAAAGAGAAATGGTTTTAATACCTGAGGGGAGTTTTTTAATGGGATGTTCCTATTGTAATGATGATGAATATCCCGAACACAGCGAATTTCTCGGTGAGTATTATATTGATAAATATGAAGTTTCCAACAGCGACTATAAAAAATTTGCAGATATTAAAGGGCGTGATTATCCGGACTACTGGAAAGACCGGGTTGATAAAAAGGGTAATTTTTTAAGTTCATATTTTGCTTCTCTTCCTGTTATAGTAACATATTATGAAGCGGCAGATTATGCGTCATGGGCAGGCAAAAGACTCCCAAGCGAGGTTGAATGGGAAAAGGCTGCAAGATCTCCCGAATCAAAAGAGAAGATGGGGCAGCGAACACTCTATAGTTGGGGGAATGAGTTTAAGAATGGGATTGCCAATACGGAGGAGTTTTGGTTATCCGATAAAGTCGGAGAGAATTTAAAAAAAATGATTATGGAAAAGTATGGACTCACTAAAATAGAAAAGGGTTATATACCTGTAGAGATGTATGAAAAGGAGGCTCTTTCATATTATGGCGTTGCAAATCTTGATGGTAATGCATTGGAATGGACCGGCAGCTGGTATAAAAAATATAGCGGAAGTGATAAGGTAAGCAATAAATACGGCGAGCAGTATAAAGTTATTAAAGGCGGAGCATATTTATTATCTAAAAAAGATGCAAGAGTAACAAGCAGAAAAATAGGGGGGATGCCGAATCTTTATAAAGACAGAATTGCCGGTTTTAGATGTGTTAAGAGTGTTTCCGAAAGTGACAAAAAATGATAACATGAAACAGAGTATTAAAGATTTTGATTATGATGAACTATGTTCAGTGATAGCTGATTTTGGCGAAAAGGAATACAGGGTAAAACAGATATTTGTTTGGTTGTATGAAAAAAATGTTGAAGACTTTGACGAGATGACAAATATATCAAAGGAGTTAAGAAATAAATTTAACGAAAAATATATTATGTCGCCGTTAAGTTTTGAAGACCGGCAAATATCAACAATTGACGGAACTGAGAAATTTCTCTTTAAAACATTTGACAATCATTTTATAGAGAGTGTTTTAATTAAAAATCAGGGAGATAAAAGCGACAGATTAACTATATGTGTTTCATCTCAAATAGGTTGTCCGATGGGTTGCAGATTTTGTGAAACGGCAAAAATTGGATTCAAAAGAAATCTCTCAGCGGGAGAAATTCTTGATCAGGTATGTCAGGTTCGGCGTATGAGCGGTTTAATAAATAACAATGTGGTTTTTATGGGAATGGGTGAACCGTTTTTAAATTATGATAATGTGCTAAAGGCGGCTGATATAATGAACTATACGTTTAGCTTCCATTTATCCGTAAGAAAAATTACAATATCAACTTGCGGTATTCTGCCGGCTATTGAAAGATTCATTGATGAGAAAAGACCGTATAATTTAGCGCTATCACTTAATGATACAGATTCAAATAAGAGAATAGTAAATATGCCTGTTGAAAAAAAATATCCGTTTAAGAATATTGCCGCAGTATTAAAAGACAGACTCCCCGTATCAAGAAACAGATTAACAGTTGAATATATAATGCGAAAAGATAATATATCCTCAGAGGATGTTAATAGATTGAAAAAGATGTTTAACTATTCTAAAGTAAAATTAAATCTAATACCGCTGAATAATGGGAATCACGATCTTATAATTCCTGAAAAACATGAAATGGATTCATTTATTAAAAAATTGGAAGAGATGAATATACCTGTCTCTATAAGGAAGAGTATGGGAAGCGATATATCAGGCGCATGCGGTCAACTATCCGGTAAGAGATATAGACTAAAAAATTCTATGGGAGGTAATGTTAATGCAATTCATTAAATCCGTTAAAGAGATATTTTTGACATTAATCAAATTTATATTTGGGCATAAAAAGGTTTTTTTCATATATCTCCCTCTGGTTATTTTTTTATTAATAGTCTTATATTCGGGATATATTTATACGGAGTGGCTGGGTGATAAGGATAAGGCTTTAGATAAATTGGCAAAATATAAGATATTAATAGATAAGACAGAGGAGAATAAAACAGGTTATAAATACGCAAGAAATGAAGTTGAGGTAGGTGCAAAAGTAGTAAAAATACCCACAAGAATCTATGACAGAAACGGCGAGATTATAGGCGAGTTCTTCGATGAGAAAAGGGAGATTGTTCCGTTTTATTTTATACCTAAGCATCTTGTAAATGGAGTTATCGCAAGCGAGGACAGAGATTTTTATAATCATAAAGGAATAAGCTATTGGGGTATATTCAGGGCTGTTATAAAGAATGTAGTTAATCTCCAGGTAGTTCAGGGAGGAAGTTCACTGACACAACAGTTAGCTAAGGTGCTGTTTACGGATATGGAACGCAGCTTAAAAAGAAAGATATATGAAGCATACTGCGCTTTGGAGATTGAAAAGCTTTATGATAAGGAAGATATTCTGTCAATGTACCTCAATCTCATTTACTTTGGAAACGGATCGTATGGAGTAGAATCGGTATCTAAAATGTTTTTTGGGAAGTCTGTCAGGGAATTGAATTTACCCGAATCATTAATGGTAGTTGCTACAATATCAAATCCCGGCGTATATTCTCCTCTTACTAATCTCAATAGATCATTAAATAAAACAAAGAGAATATTAATATCATACAGCGATGCAGGCTTTTTAAAGCATGATCAAATTGATAAGATATTTGATGACTTTAAAAAGGAATGGGGCGTAGTTGATGAAAATAATACAGCCGTAAGTTCTAAGATCGGCAGTTTTACATACAGCTCATATAGAATAAACCGTTCGCCTTTTTTTAATGAGATGATCAGGAGAGAATTAGCAGAACGATTCGGCGATGAGACCATAAAAAAAGGCGGCTTATCTATTCACACAACAATAGATTTGAGAAAACAAGATGTGGCTCTAAGAGCGCTTAAAAAAAGTGTATTAGCGCAAAGAGAGTATCATGAGAAGATTGCAAAGGCTCGAAAAAATCCTGCGGATTCGCAAAAAGATATGGAGAAAGCCCGTAATATTGAGGGCGCCTTAGTATCACTTGATCCGTTTACAGGAGAGATACTATCCTATGTAGGCGGATACGAATTTACTTCCGAAAATCAGAATGATAATGTCTATCAAATAAGGAGGCAGCCCGGTTCATCCATAAAGCCTGTTGTATATGCCTCAGCCATTGAAGATAAGAAGATCACTCCCTCAACTGTTTTTACGGATAAAAAGATTACTTATGCGAACAATTATACTCCTCAAAATTACAGCAACACCTTTATAGGGGATATAATTATTCGGCAGGCGCTTGTTAAATCACTTAATACAATAACTGTTCAGGTATTAGATAAAACAGGTTATAGTACGCCGTTTAAGATTATACAGAAAGCTTTATTAATTCCAAGCAGCGAAATGGATAAAAGATTCGGCAAAACACTATCTTTTGCACTTGGCGCTTATGAATTATCTCCATTAGAAAATGCTGCGCTTCATGCAGTACTGATAAACGGAGGCGAATTGGTAATCCCGTATGGAATAAAAAATGTTAAGGACTATAACGGAAATATTGTCTGGGACAATGAGCGTGAAGTTAAGGAATTACTTGATTCCAAGAGAGACAGTATCGGTAAAATTATTGATCCGGGAGCTGCAAGGATTACAATATCTATGCTGGAGGGTATTAAAGAACCGGATTCAACCGCATATTGGCTTGTAAAGAAATATGGCATAAATTTCCCATGTGCAGGTAAAACCGGAACAAGTTCAAATTATGTTGACGCATGGTTTGTCGGATATAATCAGGACATGATAACTGCAATCTGGATTGGTAATAAAACAGGAGCTGTCTCACTTGGTTCCGGGAGATCTGCAAGCGCTGTTGCTGCTCCGGTCTGGGCAGAATATGTCTCAGAGGTTTATAGAGATAATAAACCTCCGGATTTTAATTCTGACTTTGCAAATATAACTTCAGAAAAAATATGTTTAGACAGCGGAGAGGTCGCAGGCAGAAATAATGAATGTCCGAAGACAGCTGTCCAATATTTTTACTCAGGTTCAGAGCCCGGAAAATTCTGTAGTCTGCATGTACATAATAATCAATGAGGAATAGATTATGAATAAAATACTTGTATGTTTTTCAATAATAGTTCTATCTCTGTCAAACATGTCTTTCAATCAGCCTGTTAAAGACGGTATTATAACATCGACATTTGGGGAATCTCGGAGCGATCATTTTCATGACGGTCTTGATATGTTAAGCGTCAGCGACGAAGTTCGTCCATTGGCAGGCGGCGCTTTATTATATGCATGGAACAGATCGCTTTTCCCATTAGAGAATTATTGGGGAGGCGGAAACTATAAGGTAATAGCTCACGGCGATGGTCTTTTATCTATTTATATGCACTTACAGGATGTTGAAATTTTAAAACAGGAGTATGGTGAATCGGATATTATCGGTTTAATAGGTAATACAGGGCATTCTTTTGGAAAGCATCTCCATGTTTCAATATTAGACCCTGCGAAGAGAGAATCGATCAATCCGCTAAAAATACTTCCGGCATATAGCGATAATAAATCGCCTGAGATAATGAATTTTTTTATCAGAATTGATAATAGATATATAAGATTAAATGATAAATCGGATATTCGCTTAACAAAGCATTATCCCTTGTTAATTGAAGTAAAGGATACAATTAAAGGTAATGAAAGACTTGGTCTCTATAATATTAAGGCATCGTTAAATGGAAAAGAGATAGCAAATTATACTTTTGATAAAATAGAGTGTTCAACAGACGGATTACTTGTGAATAATAAAATATTTATAGATGTTTTTGATGAAAAAGGATATTACAAGATAAAAGATATTGTATATAAAGAAGGGATGAATAATTTTTTAATTACCGTATCTGATTTTAACGGAAATATATTTGAAAAAGATTTTACAATTAATGTAAAGCTTGATATGCAATAAACATAGAAGAAATAAATATAAAATAAGCGCGATAAAATTTTAAAAATAAAAGGGATAGAACTTTTTCTTGAATAATAAATTAACTTAAATGGACTATATTTTATTACACATCCTGTTTATCGTAATTTTTTTGATTCTATCTGCGTTCTTCTCCGGTATAGAGACAGCTCTGTTTTCGTTAAAAAGGTCTGATCTTCATAAATTCTCAGAATCAAAGAACAGCATAGAAAACAAGATATTCAATTTAATGAAGGATCCTGAAAAGATACTTATAACACTTTTACTTGGTAATCTATTTGTTAATCTTTCGGTAACTGCAGTAACAACAAATTTTATGTTAAAATACTTTGGCCATTATGGTCATATAATAACAATAGTATTTATAACACCGTTGATAATAATCTTTTCAGAGATAACCCCTAAAATTGTTGCGCTAAAGAATTATGCGTATTTCAGTAAAAGTCTTTATCCATATATAAATCTATTTCATAAGATATTGTTTCCTGTAAGGTTCTGTATAATTTTTTATTCGGACATGTTGATAAAAATATTAAGACTCAATTTAAGACACAGTAAACTTACTGAAGATGAAATAGGGTATGCAATTGCCAGCGGCGAAAAGAATGGGTTGATAAACAAGGAAGAGGGTGATATTATAAAAAATGTACTCCGCTTTACAAAAAAAGAAGCATCTAATATAATGTACCCGCGCAATCAGGCAATCTTTATACACTATGGCGCAATAATAGATGAGGCAATGTCTTTAATAATTGAAAAAGATATTGTAAGGATTCCGGTTTATAAGGGTAATATAGATAATATAGTCGGCGTAATAGATTCCCGTGACATGATATCGTCTTATATAGCAAATAAAAATAAAAAAATTAATAAATTTATCAGAGCTATAGATTTTTTTCCATCATCAAAAGATCTGAATGAATTACTTAACAATTTTTTAGAAAGAAAAATAGATATTTCCATTGTAGTTGACGAATATGGCGGTACGGCAGGGATAGTAACATTAAATTCGATATTATCGGCATTACTCGGTAAAAATTTTGGAAGATGGGAGACATCTAAGAAGAATATGGTTCGTCAAACAGGCGAAGGACGCTATATAGTTCACGGAGAGATGCAGTTAGATGATTTTAACACATACTTTAATCTGAATATTACAAGCAATAATTCGGATACAATCGGAGGATACTTTATAGAAGAATTAGCATCAATACCGGAGAAGGGAGATTTAATAACAATTGAGAATTTTGAATTAAGAATAAAAAGTATAATTAAAAGAACTATTAAGACCATTGAAGTTGAATCTTTAAAAAAAGCAGGGAATAAGTGATGTCGGAACTTTTACTTTATCAATTAGTCATTGTTTTTTTTGCGGCTTCTTTAGCTTTTTTTTCATGTATTGAAACTGCTATCATATCATCAAGAAGAATAACAATCGAGACATTAAGCAGAAAAGGAAGGGGTAAAAGGGCTTTTAGAAGTTTAAAAATTCTTGATAATATTGATGATGCGATTGGCATGGTCCTTATTTGCAGCAATATCTGCAGCATAGGGGCTGCTGCTTTTATTACTTATTTAGTAACTAAAATTTATTTCTATAATGATACGCAATTATTTATTGTTACTATATTACAGACAATATTTTTTCTCATTTTTTGTGAAATAACCCCTAAGATTATATCCAGAGCTAATCCTGAAAAATTATTGCTGCTATTCTCTTCGCTGATACTTATTCTAATGAAAATATTTAAATTTGTAATATATTTCGCCTTATTTTTTTCAAAGACAATAACAAGGATATTTAATATTGAACCCGGCGACGTATCTCCAATAGGGTCACGAGATGATATTGCAGCTATTATTTCAATAGGTAAAAAAGAGGGGATTATAGACGAAGAGGAGAATATCTATCTATCCGAGATATTGTCATTTAAGAGCGCTCAAGCCTTTGAAATAATGATTCCAACTGTAGATATAATCTCTGTTGATATAAATGATTCATATAAAAGTATTATATCAATAATTGAGAGGACAAGATTTTCAAAATTACCTGTATATAGAAATAGAAAAGATAATTTCATTGGATATGTATATTATAGGGATATTTTAAAAAATCCGCATGGCAAAATTGAAGAGATCATTATAGATCCTGTATTTATTCCGGAGACAAAGAATATATTTGATTTTTATAACAAGATGCATAGAGAGAGAATCCCTTTAGTATTTGTAGTTGATGAATATGGTAATACAACAGGGATGGTAACATTTGAAGATATTGCAGAGGAGATAGTAGGTGAAATTCAAACAGGCGATCATCCGTCGAAAGAACTTATTACAAAAATAAATGAAAAAAGATTTCTTCTAAACGGACGCTTGGATATAGATTATTTTCAGAGATATTTTAATATTGAGATTCAAAAATTACATTTTGAAACTCTTGGAGGATTTATAATGAGCTTAACAGGTGATATTCCCGATAAGGGTGATCATATTAAATACAAGGGGAATGAATTTATTATTGAGGAGGTAGGCGTCAGAACTATAGATAAGGTCTTGCTGATACTGCCAAAAAAGATAAAATAGAATCTGCTGATGTTTATTTATTCAGCAGACACAAATAGAATCTACAAAGAGAGCATTGGTCCAAGATTTTTTTCTCCGCCTAAAAGATGGAGATGAAGGTGAAAAACCTCCTGCCCTGCAGCTCTGCCGTTATTTATTATAATTCTGTATCCATCGTCTTGCATGTTTTTTAATTTTACAATCTCCCTTACTGCATTAAATAGTGCAGCGCTTATATCTTTATCCTCGTCTGATATATGGTCAATTGAAGATATATGTTTTTTAGGGATAATAAGTATATGCTCGCGTGTAATCGGATTAATGTCATAGAAGGCTATGACATAATCGTTTTCATAAACTGTCTTTGCCGGTATTTCATTTGATACTATTTTACAGAATATGCAGCTCATAATGGACTCCGTTTGTTTTATATGTTTATAGATATTTATCTAAAAATTGTTCAAGCTAAAAATATACTATCACTCACAGGTTTTATAAATATAATCTATAATATCGTGCTTAAATTCTTTTTTTTGATCTTGATTAAGCTGCCGGACATAGCCGTCTATCATGAACTTGATTTCTGCTGCTTTATTTTGCTGATCGTGTTTATCTGAAACTTCTGATGAATTTTCAATTATCATTGGAGCCAGTGATACTTTATCTAAATTTTTTTCATCATACTCTTTCGCATACTCTTTAGCTGACTTTAATGAGAACTCAATCTGTTTAAAGATAAATTCAATTCTGCTTATTGATGTCTTAATTGTAGTAAGGTCTTTATTTCCGCTTGAAATATTGATTGTAAACTTTAAATCTCGTTCTTTTATCATATCCTGTTCAAAAATAAAAACTATTTTATTATTTTTATCTTTGTTGATATTCCATGTCTGTTTTACATCTCTAAGTCCGCCATAACTTTCAATCTGAGACATATCTGAAGATTTTATAAAATTATTAAAGTCGATGATATCTATTTCAATGTTATAGTCTTTTGCAAGGAGGTACATAATTTTTTTTACAGGAAAGCTTTTAAAAAATTGGAAAGCCTTATCTTTATTCAAACCGTGAAGAGCATATTGGAATTGCGTAAAATAAAATCTTTTATCCGAAAGTTCGTTCCCGTCTATTTTTTGATTTGTAAAACAACTTAAGTTAAATATAAGTAATATTATCACGATAGATATAAATTGAATATGTTTATTTTTCATTCTTCTCACCTGAAAATTTTTATAATGGTGTGCAGGCACTATGCCCGCTCGTACAATAAATCACTGATAGATGAATCTATATAATTGTAATATAAAGACAAGGAAAATTTTTGATGTTCTATATTTAAAATACTATAAAAAATAACTTGACACTTAATTAAAAAAAGTTTAACTAATTAATTGAAACAAAAAAACATTGATGATTGCAGGCACATTGCAGCGGCAATAGCCAGCGATTGTGATGTAATTGTATCTTGGAATTTTAAACATATTGTTAATCATAAAACTATTGTTGGTGTTAAAGCCGTTACAGCTTTAGAAGGGTATAATGATGTTTTAATTTATGCCCCTTCAATATTAATAGGAGGATCCGAATAATAATGATACATGATATTCCTAAGCCTGAAATAAGCCCTAATTTTTCTATTGATGATATTCGTAAGCTCCGTGAATGGAATTATGAAAGATTAAAAGATGCCTCTATTGAAGAATATTTGACGGACAGCCGTAAAGAAATGGAAAAATTTAACAATTTGATTTCTGCAGCAGCAAATTGTTAATTATATTTTGTTATTGATTGTCGTAAAAGTGGAGTTGTAAAATAATCTTTGGTAGATATTTTGAACAGTTTTGATTCGATAAAAATAGTGCTGTACAGAGAAACAGATTTGAAGCACAGCACTGCTAAAATAATAATAGATAAATCAAGAGAGAGAAATAAAGAGATAATAAACTTTTTTGATGAAGAAGATCTTTCAAAAAAAATTAATGTTTTGAAAAAAAGTTACAGGTCTAAAGAAGTTCTTATATTAAAAGAGTTTATGGGCAGAAAATTTCAAAAATGTCCGGGCTCTCCAAAAGTTATATGCTGTAATTATTATCTCCTTAATACGTGCTTTAATTGCATCTTTAATTGTACGTATTGCTTTTTAAATTCCTATCTCAATTCCTTTGGTATTGTTCAATTTATTAATCTTGACGATCTGGCAGATATTATTAAATCTTTTTGCAATGAAGAAGACCGTATTTTGAGGGTTGGTACAGGGGAGTTTACCGATTCATTGATGTTTGATGAAGTAACTTCAATAGCGGTAGATTTAATAGAGGCAACATCTAAAGTCAAAAGACTTTTTTTGGAATTCAAAACCAAATCGTCAAAGATTGATCATTTAAAGGATGTAAAATCAAAGGGTAATGCTATCTTGGCATGGAGTCTTAATACTCAGAGAAACATAGATTTATACGAAGAGGGTACGTCTAATATTTATGAAAGGATTGATGCATGCGCAAAAGCTCAAAGCTGGGGCTATTACACTGCGCTTCATTTTGACCCTATTATTAAATATGATAATTTTATAGATGAATACTTTCAAGTAATTGAGCTGATGGCTGAAAAGCTTATACCGTCGAAAATCGTTTGGATATCATTGGGCTGTTTCAGATACAGTCCGGGTTTTAAGGATATAATTAAAAATGTTTTTATAGATGAGAAACTTACATTAGAAGAGATGTTCCGGGGAATTGATGGAAAATATCGATACATTACACCGGAGAGAGCTGAAATATATAAAAGAATCAAAGAAAAAATTCAAATTTATTTTCCTGATGTTTTTATATATCTATGTATGGAAGATAGTGATATGTGGTATAGAGTATTTGGTAAGGATTATAAAATTTCCAATGATTTAGAGAATGATCTGAGCAGCCATTTATTAAAAAATTTTATGAAATAAGAGGCTGTCTGAAAAGTAACACGCAGGCAACTGTATATGTCAAATAACATGTAGGGCTCAGCGCGACTATGTCAGGCTCAGCGTGATTAGTTACATTCTATATTGAACGGGTTGAAGCGCTTGCAATGACGCAGAAAAAACGCAACTATTTTTGCTTATATATGCCTCGCTTCCATTCCTTAATGTGTTCTTTGATTGCCAAAAAACTTTGCTCACTCATGCCATGTTCCATTTTACAGGCGTCTTTTACGGCTGTTTGTCTATCAACACCCAAAAAAATAAGCCAGTCTGAAATGAGAATATGTCTTTCGTACATTGACTCGGCTATTTCACGCCCTCTTTCCGTTAAAGTAATAAAACCGTCTGTGTCTGTTTTAATATATCCATCCAAGCGCAGCTTTTTCATAGCGATACTCACGCTTGGTTTCGTATAATCAAGCTCGTTTGAAATATCAATCGAACGCACCCGATTCCCGTTTTGGCTCAGGATTAAAATTGTTTCCAAGTAATTCTCAGCCGATTCCTGAATTTTCATATTTTTACCTCTTACATTTGAGCAATGCGTTATTCGGCACTAATTATAATAACATGAAATGCCTATAAAATCAACAAAATAAAGAAAAAATAAAAAATTATAGAAAATTTTGAATTTTTTCTTGACAAAATGGTTAGTTTATACTAACTGGATTGTATTATGGTTAGTCACACCTAACCGATATATTGTAAACTTGCAAAGCTGTATAAGGAGCGTTAATATGATGCCTCTGACAATGATTAAGCCCGGATCGAGAGCGTCCATCAAGAAAGTGGGAGGCAGGGAAGAAACGAGGCAGTTTCTTGCAACACTCGGCTTTATTCCCGGTTCGTACGTTACAGTTATAACCCAAATCAACGGTAACGTGATTGTAAATATAAAAGAATCACGCGTAGCAGTCAGCAGAGAGATGGCTGTAAAAATTATGGTGTAAAACTAAGGAGGAAACAGATGCAAACACTCGAGGAAACGAAACCCGGTACAACCGTGCGGGTGGCAAAAATCGGAGGCGCAGGTCCTGTGAAGCGCCGAATAATGGAAATGGGCATCACTAAAGGCGTAGAGATCTATGTCCGCAAAGTAGCCCCACTAGGTGATCCTATAGAAATCTCGGTACGAGGCTATGAGCTTTCCCTTCGGAAGGCAGACGCCGAATTGGTTGAAGTAGAATAATTTATTTAAGGAGGAAAATTTCCATGTCTATCAAAATAGCTCTTGCCGGAAATCCCAATAGCGGCAAAACAACTCTTTTTAACGCTCTCACCGGTTCGAACCAGTTTGTGGGAAACTGGCCCGGTGTAACTGTAGAAAAGAAAAAGGGTAAATTGAAAAACTATAAGGATGTAACCGTGACTGATTTACCGGGAATATACTCTCTTTCCCCTTACACGCTGGAAGAAGTCATTGCCAGAAATTATTTAATAGATGAACGTCCTGACGTCATTCTTAACATTATTGACGCTACGAATTTAGAACGCAATCTGTTCCTTACAACCCAGCTCACCGAACTTGGCATACCGGTTGTCGTGGCATTAAACATGATGGATGTCGTGAAGAAAAACGGCGACAAAATTGATACCGCAAGGCTTTCCAAAGAACTTGGCTGTCAGGTTGTGGAGATTTCCGCGCTGAAAGGCTACGGGGTTTTGGAAGCGTCAAATGCGGCGGTCAAGGCGGCAGACAGTATTAAAACAGTACCTCGGCACAGTTTTTCAGGCGGCGTAGAACATACACTGGCGCATATTGAAGAAGCAGTACTTCACGATCTGCCGCAGGAGCAGCAGCGATTTTTTGCCATTAAGCTGTTTGAGCGGGACAAGAAAATCACTGAAAAACTGAAACTTACACCTGCGCAGACAGCACATATTGAAGAGGACATCAAACAGCGGGAAACAGAACTGGATGACGACTGCGAAAGTATAATCACCGCCGAACGTTATACATACATTGATTCAATCATCAAAGACTGCATAAAAATCAAAAACAAAGGCAGCCTTAGCGTTTCGGATAAAATAGACAAAGTGGTAACTAACCGTATTTTGGCGCTTCCGATTTTCGCGTTGGTAATGTTTATTGTTTACTTCGTTTCGGTCTCCACTGTTGGTTCAATTGTAACCGATTGGGCTAACAATGGCGTGTTTGGTGAGGGCTGGCATTTGGGGGGTGTCGGTTCGTCTGCTTACGAAGAAGCAGTCGGGAATTTTGAAGTAGAACAGCTTAAAATTGAAGCTTATCTGACAACTGCTGAGGAAACTGGCATTGACACCGCTGCTATTATGGAAACATTAAAATCCGAAGAACCGGACAAAGCGGTTATTAACGGCTTTATTAAAGAAGCTTCCGCAGCGAATATCACAGCCGAAGCAAAAGTCGAGGACAAGGATAGAAATGTGATCGAAACTCTGCCGGTCGCCCTTGCTGATTTTGAGACGGCTTTAGCTGCGGAAAAACCTGACCCGGCAGATTTTGGTATATGGATTCCCGGTATTCCTGTTCTGCTTGGCAGCGTGTTGGCAGCGATAAACTGCGCCGATTGGCTGCAAGGTTTAATTCTGAAAGGCATTGTGGCAGGCGTTGGTGCGGTGCTGGGTTTCGTGCCGCAAATGTTTATACTGTTTATTTTCCTTGCCTTTCTGGAAGCCTGCGGCTATATGGCGCGCATCGCCTTTATCATGGACAGGATTTTCCGCCGCTTCGGATTGTCAGGCAAATCTTTTATTCCGATTTTGATTGGAACCGGATGCGGCGTTCCCGGGATTATGGCGTCCCGTACAATTGAAAACGACCGCGACCGTAAAATGACCGTAATGACCACAACCTTTATTCCCTGTTCGGCTAAACTGCCAATTATCGCGCTGATTGCGGGAGCATTATTTGGCGGAGCGGCGTGGGTGGCGCCGAGCGCATACTTTATCGGCATAGCTGCTATAATCTGCTCAGGATTAATATTGAAAAAGACAAAATTGTTTGCCGGGGATGTAGCGCCTTTTGTAATGGAACTACCCGCTTATCACTGGCCTACTGTTAGTAATGTCCTTAGGAGTATGTGGGAGCGCGGTTTGTCATTCATTAAAAAAGCGGGAACCATTATCCTGTTGGCGACAATATTCGTATGGTTCGCTTCCGGTTTCGGATGGGATGAAAACGGGTTTGGCATGGTCGATATGAATAATAGCGTTTTAGCGGTATTTGGTAATGCTATTGCTCCTATCTTTACACCTTTAGGCTGGGGAAACTGGCAAGCCACCGTTGCCGCTATCACGGGCTTAATCGCAAAGGAAAACGTAGTGGGCACATTTGGCATACTGTATGGTTTTGCAGAGGTCGCAGAGGATGGCACGGAAATTTGGAGCGCTCTTGCAGCAAGTTTCACTACATTAGCCGCTTTTTCCTTTTTGGTGTTTAACCTGTTATGCGCCCCATGTTTTGCCGCTATGGGCGCAATCAAGCGGGAGATGAACAATGCCAAATGGTTTTGGGCGGCTATCGGCTATCAGTGCGCTTTAGCCTATATTGTATCGCTTTGTATCTATCAATTCGGAATGATGTTTTCCGGACATTTTGGATTCGGAACATTTGCAGCGTTTCTTCTAACGGCTGGATTTTTGTTTATGCTTTTCCGTCCGGCAGTTCAAAAGAAGTCATAAATAATGATTGGTGGTTAGAATGAAATTTTTTCTTTCTCACTAACCACCCATCACTGATAACTATTGTGGAGGAGAGTATGTTTACCTTTTTGTCGAATAACGGCGGGACAATTATTACCGGGCTTGTTTTGCTCGTGATTGTTACGCTGGTTATCATCAAAATATACCGTGATAAGAAAAAAGGCAGATGCGCAGGCTGCTCTTGCGACTGCGGAAGCTGTGATTTAGCCACGCCGCCAAAGAGAGACGCATTATAAGGAGAATGTATGAGTGTTGTAATTATCGGCGGGCATGATCGCATGGCATGCCAATATAAAGACATATGCAAACAGTACGGATGCAAAGCAAAGATTTTTACACAATTTGAAAGCAATCTGGAATGTAAGATTGGCAAGCCTGACTTGATAGTCCTATTCACCAATCCGGTCTCGCACAAGATGGCAATTGTCGCAAAGAAAAGGGCTGATATATGCGGCATTGCGCTTGTGCAGTCCCACAGCGGAAGCGGAAATACGCTTAAAAGCATTTTGTCGGATATGAAAGGAGCGATATAATGAAACAATTACAATTTCCTAAAACCGGCATGGCAAGGCTGTGGGAACTTATCACACGTAAACTGGGTCAACTCGCCTTACGGCGGCTCGGGTTGCGCAAAACACCAGTCGGGTGTGCGTTAGGCGATAGAACGTTTTTTGTGGTGTTTTGCTCAGCCACATTTTTTTGTGTCTGAAAAAACGCTGCACGTTTTTCCTTCTCGGGCTACAAAACCGTCGCATACAGCCGGAACGTTATGTGAAATCCATGCCGAAAATGATTGATAAAATTATTAAAAATGATGAAATATTAATATTAGGAGAATTATTATGGATAGAATAAAAAATGGATATAAATCCGTATCAAATATATATGATAAATATATTACAAGTGGAAATATGTTTTTTAAAATAGGAGCAAAAATTATTTGGGGAATAAACGAAAAAGAATATACAATAAAATTATTGGATTATATATCTAATGATTTTATTGGAAAAATATTGGATATTCCTGCTGGAACTGGAGTATTGACATATGAGAAATATAAAAAATTAAATAATTCAAAAATAATTTGTATGGATTATTCTAATGATATGCTTGAAATAGCTAAAAAACGTTTTGAAAATAGCAAAATAAATAATGTAGAATGTAAACAAGGAGATGTAGGAAATATACCATTTGAGAATGAAACATTTGACATGGTATTATCAATGAATGGATTTCATGCATTTCCTGAAAAAGAAAAAGCATTTAATGAAATAAGACGTGTATTAAAAAATAATGGTTTTTTTATTGGTTGTTTCTATATAAAGGAAATAACAAAAAGAACAGATTGGTTTGTTAAAAATATATTTGTAAAAAATGGAACATTTACCCCGCCATTTTACTCAAAAAGTGAAATTATGGAAATATTAAATAAGGAATATAAAGAATTGGAATTATGGAATGTAGGATCAATAATATGTTTTAAATGTAAAAAACAGTTATAAAAGCGGCATGGACTTCGCATAACAGGTCTGTATGCGCATCGCCGCCTTCGGCGGCTCGGGCTACGCAAAACACCGGTCGGGCGCGGACTGAAGTCCGACATCCTTTGTGATGTTTTGCTCCGCCACAGTTTTGCGGCTGCCGGAACGTTAAATGCCATTTGCCCTAAACTTGGTATAGAAAGCTTGACATACCCGCACAAAAATTTTACAATGGAACAAAAGAGCCGGAAATTAGACGGGTAAAACCGCCTATGGCAGATACCGCCATCCCCGTTGCGGGACGAGTGCAGAAAAATCATTCCTGATTTTTCGAAAAACCAGTACATTTCCCTTTCTTATTCACCTCTGTGGTGTATGGCTGTTTGTTTACAGCCAATCAACAATCTCGCTCTGAAAGAAGAGGTATGTTGTTCTAATAAGATATTGCATTTGGGGTTTAATACTTTTTTAACCGCCCTGAATGGCGGGGTATTAAACCCCTCAGCACGAATAAGGAGAAATAAATGGACAAACAAAAATCCCTGTATTACTTTGAGAACGCGCCGATCCCCAAAGCAGTCGCTCATTTCGGCGTTCCAATGATGGTAACAATGCTCGTGAGCATTGTTTACAATTTGGTTGACACGGCATTTGTCGGTATGATGAAAGACCCTGCCGCGCTGACGGCAACGATACTGGCAATGCCGGTATTTCTGATTACCAACGGCATAGGGCAAATATTCGGGCTGGGCTGCGGGAGTTATATCTCACGGCTGCTCGGTAAAAAAGACTATGAACGAATAAAGAGGGTCTCGTCTTTTGCCCTTTACGGAGCCGTGGTTACGGGAACCGCCGCCATCGCGCTAGGCTTCGTTTTTCTCGACCCGATAGTGCGCATACTCGGCACATCGGAATATACCTTTGAACCGACGAAGCAATATTTTTCCATCCTGCTTGGCGGAGGGCTGACTTCCATACTCGGTTTTTCGATGAACATGATAATTCGCGCCGAAGGAGGGGCAAAAGTTTCGATGACGGGTAACATCATCGGCACAGCGGCTAACATTATCCTTGATCCTGTTTTTATTTTTACTTTTGGCATGGGCGTAAGAGGCGCGGCGATTGCCACCGTTATTGCCAACGCAATGGCGCTGTCGTTTTACATTTGGCATATTGTCAAAAAAAGCTCGTTCCTTTCACTTGTACCTGCGGACTGCAAGGTTGACGCGGAAATGCTTACATCGGTTTTTTCTATTGGGTTTCCGTCATTCTGCATGAAGGCGCTTTATGTTGCGGGCTTCGTGGTACAAAACAATGTCGCCGCCGCTTTTGGCGATATATACATCGTAGCCTTTGGGCTTATTGTAAAAGTTACTGCATTGCCGAAACAGTTGTGTCAAGGTCTGTGCATGGGCGTTCAGCCCTTGGTTGGTTATACCGGCGCCGCCGGAGCATTCCCGCGCATGAAGGAAACCGTTAAAAAGACGCTGCTCTATGCAACTCTGCTCGGCTTTGTTTTTGCGATTTCGTACTGTATCGCCGGGGGCAGCCTCCTCCGGCTGTTCATCAATAACGCAGAAATCATCGCTATAGGAACGCCATTTTTGCGTATCGCGGTTATCTCGTATCTTGCCTATGGAACAATGTATATGACCACGACGCTTTTTCAGGCAACCGGACGCGCTGTTCCGGCTTCCGCAGTATCGCTGGTACAGGAAACTGTTTTTATTCCGATGATGCTTGCGGGAACCGCCGTCATGGGCGCGGATGGTTTCGCCTGGGCGATACCCGCAGGGGATGTAACGGCTATGTTGATCGGACTAATTTTACATAAGGTGTATAGGAACAAACTCTACGCCGGAGAAAAGGCAGAAGTCGCGCAACGGTAGCTAATATCACACCTGAAGTTGTGCATAGTCAATATCATCAAATAGAAAATAAAAATATAAAAAGGTTGTGGAAAAATTATTGCAGTAAAAATCCTATGTTTGTAAACTAAATATTAGGATTAATTATGTTATGTAAATTTATAATAGGATTTAACCATTAATCCGTAAACTTTTTTTAGAACGGGTCACTCATCCATAACGGGATGACGTATGAATTAAATATTTGTTAAGAGGTATTAGAGTTTGTATATCAATGATGTAAAGGAAAGCTTACGAATCCTTAATCAACTTAACATTAAGGTTGGTGAATTATCGGACTCGATAGGTATTGAAAAATTAAGACTTAAGCTTTCGGAAACGGAACTGTTAGTTCAGAAAGATGAAATATGGAAAGATACTGCAAAATTTGCAGAATTAAATCAAGAGATCAGCAAGTTAAAGAAAAAAATTGAGCCGCTGCAATCTTTGAAAAAGGAGATTGAAGATGGAATAGAATTAATAAATATGGCTATTGCTGAAGATGATACCGGACTAATAGCAGAATTATCCTCTAATATAGAAAAATATGAAGAGAGGTTTAGTGAAATTGAAACAAAGGAGCTTCTCTCTGACCCTGATGATCCGAGGGATGCATTTATAACAATCCATCCCGGCGCAGGCGGCACCGAGTCGCAGGATTGGGCAAGTATGTTATTTAGAATGTACACAAGGTGGAGTGAAAAAAACGGATTCTCCGTTGATTATATTGATTATACACACGGTGATGAAGCCGGAATAAAGAGCGCAACTATTCTTGTAAAGGGCGAGTATGCCTATGGTTTTCTCAAAGGCGAAACAGGCGTACACAGGCTTGTGAGGATATCTCCTTTTGATGCTAATAAGAGAAGGCATACTTCATTTGCGTCAATTGATGTTTTGCCCGATGTTGATGATAACATTGAAGTAGTAATCAACGAAAATGATCTGAAAATAGATACATACAGGGCGTCCGGAGCAGGGGGACAGCATGTAAACAAAACTGATTCTGCTGTACGCATAACGCATTTACCGACAGGTATAGTAGTGCAATGCCAGAATGAGAGATCTCAGCATAAAAATAGAGCATTTGCAATGAAGGTATTGAAAGCGCAATTATATGAACGCCATAAAGCGGAACAGAATGAAAAAAAACAGGAACTTGCTGCGGAGAAAAAAGAGATATCATGGGGAAATCAGATTAGATCGTATGTTTTTCAACCATATACGTTAGTAAAA
This sequence comes from Spirochaetota bacterium, assembly GCA_009787025.1. Taxonomy (GTDB): domain Bacteria; phylum Spirochaetota; class UBA4802; order UBA4802; family UBA5550; genus WRGT01. Next base: position 3,304 of record WRGT01000057.1, on the reverse strand, counting down.
GATCATAGAACAGGCGAAGAGACCGGAAGTATAGATTTTGTTTTTGATGGAGAGTTAAATAGATTTTTATACGCATTTTTAAAGAACAGGAAAAGTTAATGGTAAGATGGCTATCTGATAAATATTAAATATATTGAGATATTTATTATACATTGATAGGAATTATCATTGTGGTATAAGTTAAATAATATGTCACGCTGAGCCCGACATGTTATTTGACATATACGATTGCCTGCGTGTTACTTATCAGACAGTATTGATCATAAAATAAATGTAAAGAATATTTTAAAACATGAAATTAAAATCTAAACCGCATCATAATGAAAGTTTTAAAGAATCATTAAAATTTGATGATAATGATATTGATCTGTCTAACAGAACTGTTTCTATACCGCATACCGCAAGTTCAAGAAATCTTTTTTTAAAAAGATTCAATGAAGAAGATCTATATTCAATGATGGATAAGAGCGGTCTTATTAAACATTTAAAGAATATGGGATTTAAAAATCTTATAACTGAAATTGATGCAGATGATGCAGGCATAAACTATATGAAGTTGTTTTGGGAGGAGAAGACTCATGCAAAACAGTTGATTGATCTAAGAGTCAGTGAATCAACATTTTTGCCTGAGAGTAAATATTTCACGCAAAATACCGAAATCCTGCCATATGATACGATAAAGATTGAGTGGCTTTCTGCAAAAAATCCTTTAAAGGGATTTGACGACAATAAACCGCAACTGCCGGGTCAGGCAAATCCCGGACTCGGTGTTTTAAAATTCAGTTTTAAAATACTTTATATAATGGCAAAATTGGTTTTTAAGGATGGATTTGTTGACGTTCCAAATCATATGCACGGCGCTATAATGTATTCAAAAACGTTTAAATTTTTTGATCCTGCTCATGAGGGTATAATCAGAGCTGTGATAAGAGATCTCGACGGATATTCGTTAAATGATATTTCCTGGGGTATTATTACTGAGACAATTATCGATTTAGATAAGAACAGACCGGCAGTTTATGATCCGGGTGTACAGATACATTATGTATCAAGGAGAATGAAGAAATACTTTAACTCAAAAAAATATAAAGAAACATATAAGTACTATTATAAAAAAAAGAAATACCATTTTGACTATGAAGAGATGATTAAACGTAAAGAAGCAATACTGGAGTCTAAGAAGATTGAAGATCTTTAATTACAAACTTTAGTCTTTCAATATTTTCTAATTCCCATATATGAATCTTCAGGTCATTAGCGTATTTTTCCAAATTATTATTATTCTCTTTTTTTATTTTTGACAGATCATTGATTATCTGTTCATGAAGCAGAATTTTATTTTTATAATCTATGATTTCATCTTCTGAAGATTTATAGCCTTTAACTAATATTTTATTAAAGTCGAAACCGAATTTACGCGTAATTTCGTCCCTGATTTGAGATATGTTGTAATCCTCAACATTGATTTCTTCAATGAAATGATTTTCCTCTTCAATGATTTCTTTGACACTGTCTTCTATGTCGTTCTTAAATTTTATCAGGTATGAAATATTTTTTTCTTTTTCAAGAATGGAATGGAGTAGTTTGCTTTTTAAATTCAGGTGTTTAATGAGATCGGTGAAAAGAGATTTAATATCATCCCTCAATGCTGAAATTACCCTTAGCCCCAATATTCATGTTCTTATCAGCTCTGGACTCATTTGCCGATATTTGGTCCCATGCGTCTCTTAATTCTTTCAGCAATTTAATGGTCTGCTTAAGTATCTCGCCGTCTTTTTTTATGTTTGCATCTAACAGTTGTCTTTTGAAATACATATATAGATTAAAGAGATTCTGAGATATTTCTCCACCTTCTTCCATATTTAATGAAAGGAGCAGTTCCGTAATTATGTCCTGAGCTTTTATAATATTATTGTTTACTACATCGTATGTTTTGGGATTTAAATTATCTAAAGCTATATTGAGGAACTTTATCGCTCCATCATAGAGCATCACTATTAGCTTGCCTTGATTCGCAGTGGTTATTTGGGTCTGTTTATATTGATTATATGGATTAGTGTTTGACACTTATTTGCTCCGGAATATCTGTTATTGTTTCATTATCGTATTAAATATGCCTTAACTTTACCTGATAAAGATATTAAAACTTTGTCTATTTAAAAACATGTTCAATCTTTGATAAAATTTCACTATATTTTTCATATGTTTTCTCAACAATATTATCAGGAAGGGGAGGAGGGGGTGAATTTTTATCCCATTTTGTTGTATCAATATAATCCCTTATAAACTGTTTGTCATAGCTTACAGGAGATACTCCGGTTTGATAGAGCTTGCTGTCCCAGAATCTGGAACTGTCTGGAGTTAATACTTCATCAATGAGAATAATTTCGCCGTTTATATACCCAAATTCAAACTTTGTGTCGGCAAGAATAATACCGGCTTTTTCAAGACAATCTCTTCCAAACTGATATATTTTTTTTGTCATGTTAGACAAATATTCCGCATCTTTTATACCGATTACTTTTTTCATCATATCTATTGAAACATTAACATCATGTCCCGTATCCTCTTTTGTCGCAGGGGTAAATAGAGTTTCAGGAAATTTTTCCGCAAGTTTAAGGTTAGGGGGAAGTTTAATGCCGGAGATTTCACCCTTCTCTTTATACTCGTTCCATCCTCCTCCGATAATATAACCTCTTGCTACACATTCAAAATCGATTCTATCCGCCTTTTTTACAATAACAGATCTGTCTTTAAATATCTCAGGATAGTTTGAATATGGTTTCGGGAAATTATTAAAATTATCTTCAACTATATGGTTGTTTATAAAATTAATATTTTTAAACCATAGATTTGATATTTTGTTGAGTATTATTCCCTTACCTGCAATACCGTTAGGGAATATATAATCAAAGGCGGATATGCGGTCTGTTGAAACTATTAACATATTCTTATCATCTATAGGGAATATATCCCTGACTTTGCCGCTGTATGCCTTTTTTACTTCGGGGATTTCAATTGAAACTAAAGCTTTCATACATATCCTTTATTCATTTAATTTTTTTATCAGCAATTTAATAACAACTTGCGGATTAGCCTTTCACTTTGATTCTTTCATTATCCAAACCTATGAGAAAACCCATAACCTTATCTTAAATATTTTACTTGATTTTATTAAAGTTTTAGTCTGTTATATTTTTTGTCAAGTAAACCAGTTGACCCGTCCTAAAAAAAGTTTACATATTAATAGTTAAATCCTGATATAGATTTACAAAAACATAATTAATCCTAAATTGGGTTTACA
>WRGT01000056.1 GCA_009787025.1 Spirochaetota bacterium | reverse complement strand
ATAGTGCTTCTCACGGCGGCGGAGTGTTTGTCTATAACGGAACCTTTACAATGAATGACAGCGCATCGATATCAAACAATAGTGCTTCTTTCGGAGACGGTGGTGGTGGTGGCGGCGGAGTGTTTGTCGGAGACGGAACCTTTACAATGAATGACAGCGCATCGATATCAGACAATAGTGCTTCTCACGGCGGCGGAGTGTTTGTCGGAGACGGAACCTTTACAATGAATGACAGCGCATCGATATCAGACAATAGTGCTTCTCACGACGGCGGAGTGTTTGTCGGAGACGGAACCTTTACAATGAATGACAGCGCATCGATATCAGGCAATAGTGCTTCTCACGGCGGCGGAGTGTCTGTCGAAGGCGGCGGAGCCTTTACAATGAATGGCAGCGCATCGATATCAAACAATAGTGCTTCTTTCGGAGACGGTGGTGGTGGTGGCGGAGGAGTGTATGTCTATAACGGAACCTTTACAATGAATAACAGCGCATCGATATCAAACAATAGTGCTTCTTTATCAGGCAATAGTGCTTCTTACGGTGGTGGCGGAGGAGTGTATGTCAAAGGCGGAACATTTACAATGAATAACAGCGTATCGATATCAGGCAATAGTGCTTCTTACGGTGGCGGAGTGTTTGTCGGAGACGGAGCCTTCAATATTTCAGGCGGAACAGTGTATGGAGGTAATGATGGAATTCTTTCTAACGAATCTAACAAAGACTCCAACGCGAGCGCGGCGCTATATCTTGCTGCAGGTACAGCGGAATACGGAACAAAAGAAAACAGGAATTACATCATCACTTTAGGCAATCGCAGGGGAACAACCATAAAAGTAGTGAACGAAACTGCTGAAGCTCCTAAAGCCAGACTTGGTAAACTCATAGGCGCTATTGGAGGTTTTGACGGTGCTGATATTATTGTAAACGGAAAAGATACTATCGGCATACAGGCTCCGGTGGGCAGTACTCTCATAGTTGATGCCAATGGAGAATATATATATTTGGAGTCAACGTTTCCTATGCAGACTATTGTTAAATGCAAAGTTACAAGCGGCAAACGTTCACTAATTAAAAAAGGGATGAAAGTTTACTTGAAGCCTTAGTGCAGAGTTAAGCAATGATTTGTTTTTTTCTCAAAGGCGCAGGCACGATTGGTGTTGCAATAAATAACGGTTGTATGTTCAATAACACAGGTTTGCGTTTTTATGACAAAATTGTGTCCATTTAGTAAAAAAAGATGTATTTTTAAGATAAAAGAATTGGTTTATAGCATAGAATTTAATTATGAGGAAGGTTAAAATATGAATAACAATTTAGTTAACACAGGTTTGATGAGTTATGTTATAAAGAATGTTTTCTATTCTATATATAATAAAAACTTCACATTTTTAATACTATTTATCCTTACACTTTCATTTTCAGCCTGTAGCAAAGGAAAATCTCCATCCGGCGACGGAGGAGATAAACCCGGCGAAAACATTGCCACAACCGTGACAAAAATTGACAATAACACATCCGAAGAAAATGAAGAATATGATAATGATTTTATGAGCTGCATAGCCTATGGTAATGGTCTATTTGTCGCAGGAGTAAGTGACGGTAAAATAGCCTATTCAAGCGACGGCGTAACATGGAAAAAAGTAAAAAGCACCTCATTTGGAAAAGGTTCGATTTATAGGATAACTTATGGCAATGGTCGATTTGTCGCCTTTGGTAACAATATAATAGGTAAAGACAAAAACAAAGAGGGGTATTCACGTGACGGCATAACATGGAAAGATTATCCTTAAAAGCAATGATACTCCCGTTCTTAAAGGTATTCACGTGACGGCATAACATGGAAAGCAATAAAAAACACCTCATTCGGAGAGGATAAAATAAAGAGGATAGCCTACGGCAATGGACGATTTGTTGCAGGAGTAAGTAACGGTGAAATAGCCTATTCGGTCGATAACGGCATAACCTGGAAAACAGTGGAAAACATCTCATTCGGAGGTGAAATAAATTGTATAGCCTACGGCAATGGACGATTTGTCGCAGGAGTAAGTAATGGTAAAATAGCCTATTCGGTCGATAACGGAGTAACCTGGAACTCCAAAAGAATTTCACTTAAAAATTAACTAAAGTAAGTTTATCGAATAATCTTTTATTCATTTTTATTATTTATAACGGGCTTTTTCATCTGTTACAACTCAGTACATTGCAATATAATGCCCATGCTTTTTTTATAACTGCTTCCCCTCTTTTACTTTACAAATAGACTCTTTTATCAATACATGTACTTATGTTAATGCGGAGTTTATATTAATGCGATTTGAAGATTTCAACCTTGATGAAAACATACTAAAAGGGATAAAAAAAGCGGGTTTTGTACAATGTACTGATGTACAAGCCGAGACTTTAAAATATACTTTAGAAGGAAAGGATATTCTCGTTCAATCACAAACCGGAACAGGGAAAACTGCAGCATTTATGATTCCACTATATCATCTTTTAATTAACAATGAAAAGATGAAGAATAAAAAGGCATTGATACTTGCCCCTACCCGCGAACTTGCTCTTCAGATAGAGAAAGAGGGCAAACTTTTAGCCTCTTTTATTAATATTAAAATAGGATGTTTTTACGGAGGGGTTGGATATAATCAACAGGAGAAGTTATTAAAAGACGGAGTAGATATTTATGTTGCAACACCCGGCAGATTAATGGATTTTGCAAGCAATGGAAAGATTAAGTACAGCGAATTCGGCATTATAATAATTGATGAAGCAGACAGAATGTTTGACATGGGTTTTTTCCCTGATGTAAAAAAGATAATGAAAAAAATGGTTTCTTCATCAGAAAGAATATCAATGCTGTTTAGCGCGACATTGAGCACTAAGGTAAAAAATCTTGCATGGGAATTTATGAATGACCCTGTTGAGGTAAACATCTCGGAAGATCAGGTTACCGTAGATAAAATCAAACAGCTATTATACCATGTAGGGACGAAAGATAAAATCAATCTTCTGCTGGGAATTCTCAAAAATGAAAATCCGCAAAGTACTCTGATTTTTACAAATACCAAACAGGAGGCAGTCAGGGTAGCGGCAAAATTAGCAGGAAATAATTTTGAATGTAATTATATCATTGGAGATCTGCCGCAGAATAAAAGGACAAAGGTAATAGAAAATATCAAATCCGGAAAATTAAAGCACCTTGTTGCTACAGATGTTGCTGCAAGAGGGCTTCATATTAATGACCTTGACTTGGTTATAAATTTTGACATACCAGAAGATTATGAAAACTATGTACATAGAATCGGCAGAACTGCAAGGGCAGGGAAAACAGGAAAAGCCGTTACTTTTGCATGTGAAAAATTTGTTTATGGGCTCGAAGCGATAGAGTCATTCATAAAGATGAAAATTCCAGTTGAGTGGCCTGACGATGAAATGTTTGCTAAAGATGAAAGCAGCGATGAATTTATTAGAAGCTATCTCAAAGAATCAAAGCAGGCAAGAATTCTTTTTGAGTCCGATGAACCTGAAAATAAAAAAGGAGAAAAATCAAAGAGCGCTAAAAAAGCAAAGAATAAACAGCAGACAAATAAGAAAAAAACAACTGGAGATTTTACAGATATAGATAATACCACTTCTGGAAAGAACAAGAATAGAGTAAAACAAAATAACAAAGATCATGAAAATTATCTAAATAAGGAGCAAACAAATCCTAAAAAAGAAAAACGATCTAAAAATCTCAGCTTAGATGAAAGGATTGATTACTATAAAAAAACGTATGGAGAAAACTTTACTGTAAAAAACGAGATAAAGGCAACTAAGAAGAAAAAAACAAAATCTAAAAATAAATCTTATCAAAAAACTCCTGTAAAAAAACTTAGCCTCATTGATAGGATTAAATCTTTTTTTAAGAAGAAGTAGTTATATGGCAATCTTCTCTCTTGCTTCAAAGAGATAATCTATTGCAGAATCCGTATCTCCTGAAAAAAGACAGCATAAACTCAATGAGATTAAATCGTCTGAGGTTTTAGAGGGATGACTTTCAAGTTTAAATATTTTTTCTTCAATTGTACCGTATTTGTCGGTAAGTATTGAAACAGGAATAGATTTAATATAGTCGTTAAATCCTTTAAACTTGACTGAAGTATTTTTAAAATTTTTTATCTCATTCGCCGATTCGGTAATTTTACCGGAATTAAAGAGTATCTCGGATTTAATTTTTTGAATAGAATCAGACTTCTCCTTTGTATTGGAAATTTTTCCCAATATCTTCAGTGAATCATTTGTCCTTCCTTGATTAAAATACAGGATAGCAAGAGCGGTTAATGCTGTAATATTTTCAGGTTCATTAGCTATTACATTAATAAAATTTGATTCGGCAGCCTTAAAGTTATTCAATCTTCCATAGCATAAGCCTGTCAGCAGGGAGGTCATATAAAATTTATTATTAAGCTGCTTTGATTTCTCAAGCGCTAAGATTGCATTTTTAAAATCATTCTTTTTATAATATAAACTCCCAATATTGTAGAAAGTAATATAGTCTTCACCTAAAAGATTAGCCTTGTTAAAAGCCTTAATTGCTTGATCTAATCTGTTCATCTTAGTCAATTCAATAGCGAGTTGTATGTATAATTTTCTTTTGGTGGGATTTTCCTTAATGATCTCAACAATATGATTCAACTTACTATAATTTAAATCCGCATTCTTAACGGCTCTATTTAACATTTTTCCTCTGAACTTTCAAACTTAACGGTCGTATTTCCGCCTTGCCTCTTTGCTGTATAAAGAGCAGAATCTGCTCTCTTTATTAAATCTACACTGCTTTCATTATTTTCCCTGTCATATTGAGCTAAGCCAATGCTGATTTTAATATTAATATCAGTTATATCATTACTATATACTTTACTTTCTATCTTTTTTCTAAGCCTCTCTGCAATTATAAATGCTTCATCAATATCTGTTTCTGTTAAAATTATTGCAAATTCTTCTCCGCCGTATCTTGAAGCAATATCAAAACTTCTAATATTTTGATGAATAATCTTTGCAGTTCCCTTTATAATAATATCGCCCTGATAATGACCGTATGTGTCATTTATACTTTTAAAATGATCTAAATCCGCCATTAATAGAGTAAGGGGAACATTTGATCTTTCAACTCTCTTAATCTCTTCAATTAGTCTCTCTTGAAAATAATGATGAATATAAAGCCCTGTCATCCTGTCTAAAGTTGCCATTCTGTAAAGACGGGAATTTTCAACAGCTACTGATGCAAACTTTGCCATCTTCTCAAGAAATTGCAGATTTTGCGCAGAATAGGGAGTTTTCATTATTTTTTGACCTAAAAAAATAAGACCGTTAATTGAACTTTTTGATTTCAGAGGTATAATAATCTCCGGCTCAAGTTGTTCATATACATTTTTTGTAGAATGATCTGTTAACAGCAATTCTTTAGCTTTAGTAATGTCCATTATATCGCAATGAGAATATAAATGATTAATTAATTTTGATTCTGATTTTATTTTTAAATTTGGTTTAGAGGTATATCCGCGCGACATATATAATTTAAATTCGTTACTGTCAAGATCAGTATTTAGAAAAATTGCTACTTTATCAACAATCATATGTCCAATGCATATATATAGAATAGCTTCAACTAAACTGTCAAATTCAAGATTTGAAGACAAACTTAACCCAATCTCAAGAAGATTGTGTAAATCGAAATTAACTTTTTCAAGATATTCTTTATCTAAATTTGTCATATCTATTCTTTCAATTGATTTCATAACGTTATTTTATACTCTACTCTATAAACTTATATCGGACATATGAACTATAATTTGTATGATTTTATTAAAGATATTTATAAAGATTACAATGAAAAATTACATCACCTATAATTTCAACATAATTAAATAAAATAAAAAATTTTTATGATTTATCGATAATTTATTTAAAAAATATATAAAAAAAATAGTTATATATTGTTTTATTAATGACTATATAATTTGAAATTTTCAATTTTTGAAAAAAGCCTTTACATTTATTATTATTGAAATAATATTCTATTTTTTATTAAGTAAAAAAATTGTTTTACTTAATATAGGGCTTACGAGTTATTCTTTTTATTTAAAGAGTTTATAAATAATATGTTAATATATTTATGAAGGAGAAAATTACTATGGGGAAAAGAATTTATAGTTTTGGCGGCGGAACAGCAGAAGGTAAGGCAGATATGAAAAATCTGCTTGGAGGTAAAGGAGCAGGTCTGGCAGAAATGTCAAATATCGGTGTACCTGTACCTGCAGGATTTACCATTACTACAGAGGTATGTACCGAATATTATAGCAATGGGAAAAAATTCCCTGCCGGGCTTGAAAATGACGTAGAAGCTGCAATGAAAAAAGTAGAAAAAATTATGGGTCGCAATTTCGGCGATGCAGAGAATCCGCTATTAGTGTCTGTTAGATCAGGAGCAAGAGTTTCAATGCCCGGTATGATGGATACTGTACTTAACCTTGGACTCAATGATCAAACAGTCAAAGGTGTAATCAAAAGGACCGGCAATGAACGTTTCGCATGGGATTCATATAGAAGATTTATTCAGATGTATGGAGACGTTGTAATGGGTTTAAAACCTGAATCTGCTGATGAAATAGATCCCTTTGAAGAGGTAATGGAGAATCTTAAGCATGCAAAGGGGTATAAATCTGATATTGACCTTAAAGTTGACGACCTTAAAGAACTTGTTAAAAAATTTAAAACTCTGATTAAAACAAAATTAAACAGGTCGTTTCCAGATGACCCTAAGGAGCAGCTATGGGGAGCTATAGGCGCTGTTTTCGGCTCATGGAATAATGACAGGGCAATTTTATATAGAAAGATGAATGGATTTGATGATGACTGGGGTACTGCCGTAACAGTACAATCTATGGTGTTTGGAAATATGGGTAATACGTGCGCTACGGGCGTTGCTTTTACACGAGATCCTGCAACCGGCGAGAAGGCATTTTTTGGAGAATATCTGATAAATGCGCAAGGAGAAGATGTAGTTGCCGGAATAAGGACTCCTCAGCAGATTACAGTAAAAGGTTCTGAAAAATGGGCAAAAGAGAATGGAATATCCCCCAAAGAGCGGAAAGAAAAATTTCCATCTCTTCAGGAATATATGCCGAAAGCGTATGCAGAGCTTGAGAGTGTATATAAAAAACTTGAAGCTCACTACAAGGATATGCAGGATATTGAATTTACAATTCAAAATGAAAAACTATGGATGCTTCAAACAAGGAGCGGCAAACGTACGGCAGCAGCAGCTGTTAATATAGCAGTGGATATGGTTAATGAAAAACTAATTGATAAGAAGACTGCGCTATTACGAATAGAACCTGCGTCGCTTGATCAACTACTTCATCCGACTTTTAATCCAAAGGCTAAAAAAGAGATAATTGCCAAGGGTTTACCCGCATCTCCCGGGGCTTCAACAGGGAAAGTAGTCTTTAATGCAGATGATGCTCATGAATGGAATGAAAAGGGGGAGAAGGTAATTCTTGTCAGAATTGAAACTTCACCAGAGGATTTAAAAGGGATGAATGCTGCGCAAGGTATTTTAACTCAAAGAGGCGGAATGACATCTCATGCGGCAGTTGTTGCCCGCGGTATGGGGAAATGCTGTGTATCGGGGTGCGGCGCTATTGATATAAATTATAGCAGCCGTTCTATGAAGGTGGGTTCAATAACTATAAAAGAAGGGGATTTCATATCACTTGACGGATCAACCGGAGACGTAATGCTTGGCAAGGTTGAAACTATCGAGGCAAAGCTGTCGGGCAACTTTGAAACAATAATGAAATGGACTGACGAATATAAGAAACTTAAAATAAGGACAAATGCCGATACTCCCAATGATGCGGCTACGGCGCGTAAATTCGGCGCTCAAGGTATCGGACTCTGCCGTACGGAGCACATGTTTTTTGAAGGCGACAGGATTAAAGCTGTAAGAGAGATGATACTTTCAGATACGCTTGAGGGCAGAAAAAATGCTCTTAAAAAACTCCTTCCAATGCAAAAAAAGGATTTTACAGGCATACTTCAGGCAATGGAGGGTTATGGCGTAACAATAAGACTTCTTGATCCGCCGCTCCATGAATTTGTACCGCATGATGAAGCGAGCCAAAAAGAGATGGCAGAGGAGATGGGCATATCTTTAGAAAAAGTTAAGTCAAGAGTAAAATCTCTGCACGAGTTTAATCCGATGCTTGGACATAGAGGATGCCGTCTTGGAATAACATATCCCGAAATAACAGAGATGCAGGCGCAGGCAATATTCGAAGCCGCATGCGAGTTAAAGAAAAAAGGTGTAGATGTTAAACCTGAGGTTATGGTACCGCTTGTTGGAACTATAAAAGAGTTTACTCTCCAGAAAAAAATAATTGTTGATACTGCCGAAAAGATAATGGCGCAAAAAAAGGTTAAGGTTGACTATCAGGTAGGCACTATGATTGAAATCCCCAGAGCATGTTTAACTGCCGATAATATTGCAGAGGAAGCGGAATTTTTCTCATTCGGAACTAATGACCTTACACAGATGACCTTTGGATACAGCAGAGATGATGCAGGTACATTTCTACCGGAGTATATTGAGAAAAAGATATTACCGGCAGATCCGTTTAAAACTATAGATCGAATTGGTATTGGCAGCCTAATGAATCTTGCAGTTGAAAAAGGGAGAAAAGTAAAAAAGAATCTTAAAATAGGTATATGCGGCGAACATGGCGGCGATCCGAATTCGGTAGAATTCTGTCATATACTTGGTCTTGATTATGTAAGCTGTTCTCCGTTTAGGATTCCTATTGCAAGACTTGCAGCAGCGCAAGCGGCAATAAACAATGTGGAAAAGAAAAAGTAATATTTTATTTTTCTTTATGTATTTATAATATAAAGGGCTGATATAAAAAATGTCAGCCCTTTATTTCATTATAATAATCAGGAGACCAAAGTGAAAAAAATTTTTTATATTCTAACACTCTTATTAATCAGTGTTTCTATCTCGGCAGAAACAAACATTAATAAATCTATAATTAAAATCTATACTGTAAAAAATAATTACAACTATGATAATCCATGGCAGATGGGAACACAATCAAACGGGACAGGATCAGGCTGCATAATAGACGGAAACAGAATCCTCACCAACGCCCATGTTATAAGCAACAACACATTTATACAGGTAAAGAAAGCAGGCGAGGCAAAAAAATATACTGCCAGAGTCGATTCGATATCGCACGAAAGCGATCTTGCAATACTTAAAGTTGATGATAAATCTTTCTTTGAAAATTCGCAAGCCCTAAAAATAGGAGAACTGCCTGAGGTGAGGGATAAGGTTGCCGTTTATGGATTCCCTACAGGCGGAGATGAAATGAGCATAACTGAAGGAGTTGTATCAAGAATAGAACAGAGAAATTATGCTCATAGCAGCGCTAATCTCTTGGCATGTCAGATTGATGCTGCTATAAATCCCGGTAACAGCGGAGGACCTGTTATTATTAACAATATGATTGTTGGCGTGGCATTTCAATCTGCAGTGAGAGGTGAAAATATCGGCTACATGGTACCTGCACCTGTTATAAAACATTTCCTGACAGATATAAGTAACGGGAAATACAGAGGGTTTCCCGAACTTGGCATACTCTTTCAAAAGATGGAAAATCCTGATATAAGGGAAAAATATCAGATGAAACAGAATCATAGCGGCATACTTGTTATAGGTATTCTCTATGATTCTTCCGCAAAGAATATTATAAATATAGATGATGTTGTTTTATCTATTGAAGGGAAAGATATAGAGAACGACGGTTCTGTTGAATTTAGGACAGGAGAAAGAACATCGCTGAACTATATTGTTCAGAAAAAGTTTATAAATGATGTAATTACAATAAAAGTTTTAAGAAAGGGTGAGATTAAAGAACTGAAAGTAAAACTAACGGTTCCCATGAATTCTACAAGGCTTGTACCGTATGAACAGTATGAAACGCCTCCGACATATTATATAGCAGGCGGTCTTGTTTTTGCGCCTTTAACAAAAAATTATCTCTTTGAATGGGGGAATCAATGGTTTTTCAGCGCTCCTACAAAATTACTCGATTTATATACGAATGGTATAAGGGCTGAGGATAGAAAAGAGGTTATACTGCTTACAAAGGTACTGGCTGACGAAATAAATCTCGGATACCACGACATAGATAATGTGATTATAACAAAAATCAATGATAAAAAAATTTCCGAAATGAAAGATGTTGTAGATGCTATTGAAAATAACAAGGGAATCTATCATATAATTGAAGATGATACAGGGAGAAAAATAATCCTAAAGAGAGATCTCTTTGATAAATACGGCAGCAGGATATTACAGACATATCGAATTGATTCCGACAGGTCTGATGACCTTAAATCAAAGTCCGGTAAGTAGCATCAAATATACGGCAGCTATTGTGAGGAAAACAGTAATAATGATATTACTGTTAAACCATGCAATAACTGCTGCACAGGTAATACCAAGAATTGACACTATGGGCTTCCCATTAATTGCATTTATACTTCCCGGAAGAATAAGCGCGCCGAGAGCTGCATAAGGAATAAATGAAAAAAACAATTTGAGTTTTGCCGGAATTTTCCCAACATTAAAAAAATACATCGGAATAAGTCTGGGTAAGTAAGTAACAACTGCCATTAATATTATAATAATCAACACATCCATATTCAGTTATCCTCATTAAATATAAACATACCTGCTGCAGATACAAGCAGAATCGATATTATAATATTCCATCCCGAACTAAACAGACTAAAATATCCAAGCATGGAATTTGCAGCTCCTGCAGCAACTGCAATAAACCCTGCAGTAAAAGACTTTCGCACAGCAGGAATCAAAATCGCTACAAACAGAGCATATATACAAATAGAGAAGCTTGACTGTATTACATGGGGAAGAAAATCTCCGGCTATATATCCTATAACAGTCCCAATAACCCAGCCGCTGTATGAGGTAAAATTAAGTCCGATAATATAACTGCCGCTGATTCCGCCTTCCTTTAATGCTGCAACAGCAAATGTTTCATCTGTAATGCCAAATGAGATTATAGGGATTAAAATTTTTTTAAAAGAGCTTTTTGAAGAGATTGTTGCACTCATTAAAAAATGTCTGAAGTTCAAAAGAAAAACAGTAAGAATTATCTCGCCGGCTCCAATCCCTGCATGATACATGTTAATTGATACAAACTGACTTGCTCCTGCAAATACCAAGGCAGAAAAACAGAATGATTCAAAAAACGAAATATTAACGGATTTAGCAAGCAATCCGAATGTAATTGCAATCGGAAAATATCCGATAAATATTGGTATTCCGGAATAAATTCCATTCTTTAAATCAGTCTTGTTTAACAACATTAATCCTCCGATTTCAAGCAGGGATTGATTTTAATAATAGACGTTGAATTATGTAACTTTTTCTATGACGAGTTAATCTTTAATCCTTGACTTTACAAGTTAATTATTATATATCCTTTAATAAATCCAATTTATGAGGTAAACCAATGGCAACTAATCAAAATAATAAACAAATAAATGTTGAAGCCTTCTTTAAAATCTCATATGGGCTTTACGTAGTAAGTTCAGGCAGCGGCAGCAAAATTAATGGGTACGTTTCAAATGCGGTATTTCAGGTAACGTCAGAACCTGCCCAATTTGCAATATGCTGCAATAAAAACAACTTTACGGCAGAATTAATTAAGGAAAGTAAATTATTATCAATCTCAGTTTTAAAGAAAGATACAGATTCTAAACTACTGGGAGTTTTTGGATACAAAAGCGGCAGAGATATTGATAAGTTTGAAAATGTAAAGTATATGACAGGCGTTACAGGAGTTCCAATCCTTCTTGAAGATACAATAGCATGGTTTGAATGTAAAGTTACGCAAACTATTGATTTTGGCACCCATCTTCTATTTTCTGCGGAGATTATTGAAAATAACCTTATAGACAGTTCGGGTGAACCGTTAACCTATGCTTATTACAGAGACATAAAAAAAGGCGTGTCTCCTAAAAATGCTCCCACATATATTGATAAAGGACATGTACAAGCTGCAATATCCGATGCAAAAAAATACAAATGCCAGATTTGCGGATATATATATGACCCGGCAGCAGGCGACCCTGAACACAATATATCTGCCGGAACAGATTTTGCCGCTTTAAGTGATGATTGGGCATGTCCGGTTTGCGGCGTTGATAAGAGCAATTTTGAAATTTTATAGTAAAAACTATGAGTTTAATTTTATATTTATTGAAATATATAATTTTGATAATATATGAAAATAGGAAAATATTTAACGGATTTTTAAATAAATATGTAATATATTCATAATATAAACGTTGACTTATTGAACTATTTATAATGAGATAAATCATAAAATCACAAAAAGGAGATAATTTTATGAAGTCTATAAAAGGAACAAAAACCGAACAGAATCTGCTTAAAGCGTTTGCAGGAGAATCTCAGGCAAGGAACAGATATACTTACTTTGCATCGCAGGCAAAAAAGGACGGCCTTGAACAAATTGCCGCTTTCTTTGAAGAGACTGCACTGAATGAAAAAGAACATGCAAAGAAATTTTTTAGTTTTCTTGAAGGCGGACCATTAGAGATAACAGCAACATATCCTGCAGGTAAAATAGGCACTACTTTGGAAAATCTAAAAGCTGCTGCGGACGGTGAAAATGAAGAGTGGACAATACTCTATCCTGATTTCGCTAAAGTAGCGGAAGCTGAAGGATTCCAAGAGGTAGCAGTTGCATTTAAGATGATTGGTATAGCTGAAAAGGGACATGAAGAGAGATATAGAGCTCTTTATAATAATTTAAACAGCGGAAAAGTCTTTGTAAAAGACGGAAAGATTACATGGAAATGCAGAAACTGCGGTTATTTACATGAAGGTGATAAAGCGCCTGAAAAATGCCCTGCATGTTTACATCCGCAAAGTTACTTTGAAATTAAAGAGACAAACTACTAATATGTAATCTCAAACAACCTTGTTAAAAGCAAGGTTGTTTTTAATCCTAAACAACTAAATTTTTTTATTAAACTTTCACTATTATTACATTTTAAATGTTTTTTTGTTGTAATAATTTATAGATTATTTTTTATAATATACTAAACATTTTTTAATAGGTAAATAAATGATTGAAAGTCGTAAATATCAAAGATATGATAAAGAAATAAAAGTCGAATACTCAATTTCTGACAGTGATATTATTAACAGCGTAGCCGGAAAGATTTTAAATATCAGTCTTGGCGGTGTGTATATTATAACAGACTTGTTAGTAGAAAAAAATTTAAAATTAGATTTAAAATTTTCATTTGTTAAAGATGATGAATTAATTATTCTAAAAACTATAGGGGCTGTTTTAAGATCCGGAGATAGAAATTCTGATTTAGATATAAACAAAAAGTATCATTTCTTTTCTGATGATGGTATGTATTTTGCTGCTATAAAATTTTTTGAACCGTTTGTTGAACTCTCTCTTCTTTCTCAAGAATGAAGAGAATATCGCTTTAATAAAAAATTAACTAATTTACCTTTAGGTATTTAAGTAGATCCTCCCTGGTTATAATACCAATTATTTTTTCATCATCAATAACAGGAAGATGGCCTATGCTGTTATGGAACATAGTATTTTCAATCTCTCTGATTGTTGTATTTGGATTAGATGTAATTAGTTTTGTCTTCATGTATGCCTTTACAGATGAATTGATGTGATCATTTTTTCTGCCCTTCATTATATCTCTAAGCGTAAGCATGCCGCAAAGACTGCCGTCTTCATTAAGTACAGGCGCGCCTGAAATATCCATCTCTTCAAAATATACCGAAGCTTCTTTTAAATTCCATGTCTCTTTTATAGTAATTACATCTTTCGTCATTATGTTCTTTGCCGTTACGGCATATTGAAGCCTGGCTGTCAAAGTCTCCATGAGATTCATAAAGATATCTCTTCCTTTACTCTGCTTAACAAGAGCCGATGCAGCTTTAGAATGGCCTCCGCCGCCGAATTGCGCTAATATATCCATAAGATCAATTATACTCTTACCGCTTCTCCCTATTATTACAGTATCCCCGGGTTTTTCAAAGTGAAAAACTCCAAAAATCGCATCAGGATTTTCTATATTAAATATCTCTTCAACGACAGCAGCAAGTCCGGCAGCCTGTTTATTCATGGAATAATAACTAAAGATAATCTGATGCCCATTAATATTCTGCCATACAAGTGTATTCATAATTTTATGAAAAAGTGATACTTGATAATCCTCTCTTAAGGTTTTAAGGAAGTTGTTTACTAATTTTATATCTGCCTGGTGTTTCAACATATATGATGCAACTCTGAAATCATCTTCACATATATTGTCATGTGTAAAATTTCCGGTATCAGCATATATTCCTGTAAGTGCTATTGTAGCATCTTTATGAGAAATTGATACTCCTTTTTTTAATAATTCTAATCCGATCATTGTTGTATTAGAGCCAAAGTTACCTTCAAATATTTTTGCTTCATTAAAATCACATGAATCTGCAGAATGGTGATCATATATAATAATATCTTTAACTTCATTCTCTATCATATCAAAATATTCCTTAACCCGAGAATATGATCTTGTATCAACAATTATTGCCTGTTCAACATTTTCCCCTTTAAGTTCATCTGAAGGTTTAAAATCAAGATGATAATGATAAAGATTAACAAGGTTTTTTGTTGCAGGATTTATAAGCCTGCTCATAATAGGTATATGATCAGGGTATAAATATTTCATTAAAACAATGGAACCTATACAATCAAGGTCCATGTTTGTATGACCAACTATTATCTTCACAGATTACACCATTTTCCGCTATTTTTCTTTATATTAAAGAATAAATAACAAGTCAAGCTATATTATTAAATCAGACAATAATAATTCAGCAATTCAGAAAGCCTTACGGTCTCCATAGGTAGCGTATAAATATGAATTAAGCAATATCTTTATCTTTTTTTGCCAGTAGAACTGATGCGGTATATAAAATCAGCGCAGTCCATATTAATGAAAAACTAATTGCATGACCGGAGGTAAAGGCTTCTTTATAAATAACAACGCCGATTAAAAGAGTTATAGTAGGAGTAATATATTGAATAAAACCTATACGTGAAAGAGAAATCATTTTAGTCCCCTGTGCAAACCAAACCAAAGGCACAGCCGATATAAAACCTGTTCCAATTAATATAAGATTAATCATAAGCGATGAATTTTGTATTGCGCCTGTACCATTATATTCCTTAAATAAGATTATAAAAATAGAAACCGGAAGTAGAAATACCATTTCAACACTTAATGATGCCATTGAATCAAGATTACCCGTCTTTTTTATTAAGCCATAAAATCCAAAACTAAATGCTAATATTACGGCAATCCATGGGAAACTCCCATTGTCTATAGATAGATATAACACAGCTCCTACTGCAAGTATAAGGGCTGTAATCTGAATTGATGACAGTTTTTCTTTCAATACAATCATTCCAAGGAAAATACTCACAAGAGGATTTATAAAATATCCAAGGCTTGCTTCAATTATATGATCTGTGTTAATGGCATATACATATATCATCCAGTTAATAACAATAGCTATTGATGAAAAGATAACTATAAATCGCTGTTTTCTATTTTTTAAAATATTAATTATAGTATTCTTCTTTCCTGACCATAAAACAAAAATTGATGCAAATACAAATGTCCATACTATTCTGTGAAATACTATCTCATCAGGCGGTATACTTTTAAGTAATTTCCAATATCCCGGAAGACACCCCCACGCAGTAAAAGCTGCAATAGTATAAAGAGTCCCAATAAGATCTTTTTTGTCACTTGACGAGATTGTCTGATTCATTTTTTCCCCTGCAAAAAATTACCATATAGAAATATATCCCTGATTTTTTCATAAAATACGTCAACACACTTTACATTAAAAATAATTAATTTTTATTAGGGAGGCTAAATACTGTTCATTATAACTTACTTTGAGTCTGCTGCTTATAGAATTTATATCATTTAAATTTCAACTCTACAAGTATAGGTTGATATTTCACAGGATCAATGTAGATTGCAAATATTATATTATTTGAACTGAATATCTCTTTTCCCGAATATGGCCATAATTTATTGCTCTCTATTAGTCTATTAGTTTTATGTACCACTATACTTTTTGATTTAGGAAATTTTTTAAAATCCTTAAACCTCGCCATTGCCAAATCGCCCGTAAAGGCTTTTGAATAGATAATAATATACTCTTTCAGGTAATCATTGTATGAAAGGGAACACTCGCCTGAAACGTCGCCGATAAATTCTCCTGCAGCTTTTATATCAGCAACCCATTCGCCTTCGGAAGAAAGAAAAGAGTAAGAATCTCTCTTCTCTGCATCATTAATATTTGCTCTGGCAATAGAGATAGGAAATTCACGCTCACCTTTTTTAAAATGGCCTGCAAGATAAATAAAATCATCTTTAAGCATAACAGCAGCGCCAAAACAAGGCGACCCTTTTTCAAATAGTATGCCTAATCTCTTAAAATTAAAATCATCGCCGATCTTCCATCCTTGAGGAATATCCCATCTTGCAATCCCCGTATAGAGAACTTCAAAATTAAGAAATTCTTTATAATCAGGTACGTATATATGGAGGTAAAACACATAAACTCTATCCTTATAGCGGAATCCGTCAAGCGCCCACAATCTATGCCGCAAAGGATCTTCATCCTCATTGTTTTTAATAAACTGTTTTACTCTGCCGTTTTTTTTATAAAAAGAAAATGGTGTATCTTTATAATTATTCTCAGTGATTTTTTCACTCCATGCTATAGAGTTTGAGATCATTCCGTCTATAACAGCTTCGTTCTGATTACTCTCTATACGTCCCTTGTCGTTTTTCCAGCGACCTGTTATTGTATCGGCAAATGTCCATAGAGTAATATTATCTCCAAAATCAATTGAGCAAACGCCGTCTTGTCCAATAATAGAATCAAGTCTTGATGGAGCAAAAATACCATGCTCAATAGCTGCAGGTTTATTGCTGCATGATAATGGAAAGAGTAATATTATGAAGATTAATGTATAAAATTTTTTCATCAAATAATTCATTGTCTCGTCCTGAAACAGGTTTAAATATTAATATGCGATTATCTATTGATATGAATACCTATGGGCAAAATTACGCCGCGATAATTAATATGTAAACTTTTTTTAGGACGGGTCACTGATTTATCGAAATTTTTTGCAGATTTCGTCCATAGACTGCGATATGTCTTGACATATAAAACAATCCAATAAAATATAGTATTATAATCCAATAAAATATGGTATTATAATATAATAAAATTTAGAGGCTAAAATGGCTTATATACATAGAATGCTTGAAAAGTTACTGAAAGAAGATGTTAGTACAAGTCCTTTGGTATATCTTAACGGCATGAGACAGTGCGGAAAGTCCACACTTGCCCAGAATATATTCATTCACAAGGAGATGAACTATATAACTTTTGATAACCCTGCGATTTTGTTTTTTGCAAAAAATGATCCTTCCGGATTTATACAGCAATTGCCAAACAACAAGCTTAACATAATAGACGAGGTTCAACTTGCACCTGAATTATTTCGCTACTTTAAAATGGCTATAGACGAGAAACGTCTGCATAACAAGACTAAAGCCCCCTATTTACTGACAGGTTCGGCAAACATATTTGCCATGCCCAAACTGACAGATGCGCTTGTTGGAAGGATGTCAACTCTGACACTTTATCCTTTTTCAATATCTGAAATCAATAATACTGGCATAAATTTCATAGAGAAACTGTGGAGGATTGACTTGCACTCCAAAAGATATAACAAGGCAAATATAGTCGATATAATATCAGATGCAACCTTTCCTGAAATTGCCATGGATAAGAAAAAAAACAGGTATTTGTGGTTCAACAACTATATCGCCACCATACTTCAAAGAGATGTAAAAACTCTTGCCGATATAAAAAATCCCGATAACATCTATCAGCTCCTTGTATCGCTTTCACAAAGGGCAGGCAGTTTATTGAATAATGCAAATGTGATGAAAGAGATTGGGCTGGATGCAAAGACTTACGAGAAATACAAAGCTTTATGCAGCAGCGCCTTCCTTATCTTTGAACTGCCTCCATGGAGCAAACCGAATAAGTTGAACAAAAGATTTGTAAAACAGAAAAAGCTGTTTTTTACCGATACCAACCTCCTTTGTCATATCATGCAGCGAGATATGAAAGAGATGTATAAGAACGACAAGACGACTATGGGACATTTATTTGAGAACTTCATTGCAACCGAAATCATGAAGGCGGCAAAATCACTCGGCTCATTGAATGTGTCGCATTTTAATCCGGTGCAGAATCAAGGCAAAGAGGTGGATTTTGTTATTGAAAAACCAAATGGAGACGCCATAGCTATAGAGGTAAAGCTCGATGGAACAATCAATGAAAGAGACTGGGCGAACATGACTGTTCTGTCCAATACTCTTGGTGAAAGATTTATAAAAGGCATCATTATCTATACAGGAACAGAACTTATGCAAGTCGGACGGAACATCTGGGCTATTCCTGTTAATTTTTTATGGGAGAGAGATTAAATTTATCTGCTATAATTTTTTTGAACAGAAAATATTTAGTTAATATTTTTTATTAAATAAAAATTTTTATAAAAAAACAAAATTTTACTTTACATTTATTATTAAATATGTTAATTAATAGAAAAGAGTAGAGGGTAAAAAAAATGGCTTATAAAATAATCACAGGTTCAGCAATGATCATTACCGGTCTTCTTTCTGAATTAATGGGATTGTTTATTATTACAATGCCCTCTAAATCAAACACCCAAATTGTTGTTGCTGCAATTTTTTTTATAATAGGGCTAATCCTTATAGTTAGCGGATTCGGCAAGTTCAGATCCGGTATGCTGTTAAAGCCTGATTTAGTAAAAAACGGTATTTTAAGAGCAGCTCAAAAAAATAATGGAGAAATTACTAAAGAAAAAATAATTGAAGAGATCGGTTGGAGTAAAATGGTAGAGTACGAAATTAATGAGATGATTAAAAAAAGAGAGATAAAGACGGATGAAAGAGATGGCATAATATATTATATATTCCCTGAATTTCAGTCTGCTAAAGAACCGTCTATGTGAATACCGCTGACCTTTTATGCAACTTACAGTTTTTCTACAACCTGCAGTTTATTATCTCAGTCTCAATAATTGCCGTAGCCCCTACAGCCTCAAGCCTGTCCATAACTTGAACAACCTCGCTTTTATTAACCATAACTTTGACTGAACACCAATCATCTTTATCAAGTTTTGAAATTGTGGGTGAATTAAATCCGGGTGTGATCTTTTCAATCTCTTTAATTAAACTCTCCTTTATATTATATTCAAGCATACTGTATTGATTAGCAACAATAACTCCCTCTATTCTTCTTTTAATCGTAACAATTCTTTCATCATCAGAGGATTCTTTTTTTACTATGAGGGTTGTTTCATAAACCCCAATCTCTCTAAAAATTTTCAGATTATGGTCACGAAGACTGTCGCCAGTTTCAACTATATCAACAATTGCCTGAGCAAGATTAAGTGAAATCATAATCTCTACAGAACCGTTCATCTCTATACAATTAACTTCTATATTGTTTTTTTTAAAGTAATCCTGCGTCATAACAGGGAATGATGTAGCAATAGTTTTTCCCTTAAGAAAATCAATAGGCTCATTCTCTAAACCGTCTCTAACTGCCACACATAGCCTGCATTTACCATAGCCTAACGGGAGTATCTCTAAGACATTTGCTTTTCTTTCAATAATCAAATCGCTCCCTGTTACCCCTATATCAACAACGCCTGATTCTACAAGAACAGGTATATCATCAGCTCTTACAAATATAAATACTATTTCATAGTTTGTACATGTTGCATAGAGGTTGCGTCCGGTTGTTCTAAACTTAAAGCCTGCTTTTTTAAGCAACTCTATCGTAGGATCCATAAGTCTGCCTTTAGATGGTATGGCAAACTTTATTCTATTTGTTTCATTCAGATTCATTATTATTTCTCCCTGCTTTCTCTACAAGTCCGCTTGTTCCAAAGCGTCTAACAAATTCGGAATTGATTTCGTCAATAGAAATATTCTTATATGATGCTAATACAAATGTATGAAACATAAGGTCGCATATTTCATGCAGCAGATGATTCTTATCTGTTTCGAGCGCCGCTTCACAGACCTCATTAGCCTCTTCTATTATCTTGCTGTTTATTTTTTCAGTACCTTTAAACATTAATTTAGCAACGTATGAGCTTTCAGGTGAAGAATTTTTCCGTTCTTCAATAACTTCAAATAGCCTTTTAAAAATATCACTTTCCATATATATAACCTTACATGAATAACGAAAATAAAACTGTTTTTGTTTTAGTCAAGATTATTTGTTTGTTGTTCAGCTAAAGTTAATGCATCTATTACATCGCCTGCTGAATATATATCTCTTAGGCATATAGGGGAATTAAAATCCTCCCCTGCCGGAAAGACTGCAAGGAAAGGGATTGATCTGCTGCCTAATTTATCCATCAATAGTTCTGCTTCAATGTCTCTTTTTGTTATATCTGCTACCATGAATTCTATATTATCCCTTGATAATAATTTTTGTACATCTGGATTTTGAAGGGATAACTTCTCTACAAGTGAACAATTTGGACACCAATCTGCAGTAAAATTGACAACTGTAATTATGCCGTTTTTTTTATTACTTAAAATTTTTTCAATACTAAAGTTTGTCTTTTTATGAGCATAAACTTTCTCGTTCAATAGATATTTAAAAGAAAAGAAGTAACCGGTTATTATAATTGCCAATAATATAATAAAAGTTAAATACCTTTTCCATCTCTCTTTATCAATAGAACCGAATTTGCCGAACTGCCACAAACCGATTGATAGAAACAGAAGAAAAAGAATTAATCCGACTTTCGTCGAATTATCAAGTACACTGAAAAGATAAACTACCGTAAACATGAGAATAAATCCCATTGCTATTTGAAAGTGATTCATCCATTCTCCGGGTTTTGGAATAAATCTCAAAAGTGAAGGATTAAGCGAGAGGAGCATATAAGGAAGAGCCATTCCAATCCCAACAGATAAAAAAACTATGAATATAAAAGCAGGAGACATTGTAAGAGTCCATGCAAGCGTACCTCCTAAAAATGGACCGCTGCATGGAGTAGCCAAAAGGGTTGCTATTATACCTTTAAAAAAAGAATCCGTATATATTCCCCGTCCTCTCTTTGCCGGTGTTCTAATAGAGAACGATATATTAAAAGTAAAAACTCCCAAAAAGGATAGAGCCATAGCATATATGAAAGATGCCATAATAATAACAAAGGATTTATTCTGAAAAAGAGTCCCCCATTTATAACCAAAAAATGCTGCCAAAACCGCAAGAAAGATAAAACTTACAACAATACCCAATGAGAAAAAAAATCCCTGCCCGGCTATTACTTTTTTCTCCTCTCCGGCATTTAACACAAATGACATTATCTTAAGACTTACAACAGGGAGAACACACGGCATGAAGTTAAGAATAAAACCTGCAATCAATCCGAATATAACTGCCTGTATAATGCCTGTAATTTTTCCATCAGGATAGTTTGGAGTAAAGATAATATCGTTAAAAACAGATATATTGCCATGACTTGTTATTTTAATATTTTTATCTATCTTAATATCAGACTCATTATTCTTCAATGAAAGAAATTCACCGAAGTTATTCATCATAGCTGAATTTTTATCTAATCTCTTACCAGTCACAGATATGGGAATATCCATACTCTTTTCAATGGGGAAACAGGCATTTTGCGTACACATCAGCAATGATATATCCGCCTTTAAGGTGTAATTTTCGGGAGAAACGTTTTTCTCAATCTCATAAATAAAATGGAATCTTGCTGTTTTACGATAAATATTAACAGGATTGGAATCTCCGGACGCATAATACTTTTCACCTTTTGGGTATTTTATCTCTAAACGTTTTATAAGAGATTTTTTTTCTATATATATCTCTGTAGCTTTACCTATACCTTCACCTTTAGGATTAGCATAGATATATGAATTTTCAGGTATCTCAATAACTATTATGCCTGATCCAATATCTCCTGCAGCAGTTTTCAATTCACCCGAAGAATTATAGATTGTAACTTCATCAATAGCATAACCTAAAGCATAATTAATACTTGATATTAAGATGAAAGATAAAGTCATTAATGATAAATATCTTTTACTCATACTCTTTTCCAAGATCTATTCGATAATAATACATCTGCAAATAAATATCATTTTTAGAAATATATAAAATATGAAAGAGTCAATAAAATAATTTATCTTGACTAATTTAATATTATATCTTTAAATATATTAAAATTATTGAGGTAAAAATATGATATTCAGCGAAATAATAAAGAAAAACAGAAGCTATAGAGTATATTATGAAGAGAAAGTTATTCCGGCAGATACACTTTTGGAATTTGTTGATAATGCAAGGCTCATACCTTCTGCATTGAACCTTCAGCCGTTAAAGTATTATATTGCAGGTTATGACAAGCGGGATTTGGTTTTTCCGCATTTGAGGTGGGCAGGTTATCTTACCGATTGGGACGGACCTGCCGCCGGTGAAAGACCGTCTGCATATATCATTATCCTTTCGGATAAAAATATATCTTCTAACGTTAAATGGGATCATGGGATTGCTGCGCAGACAATACTCTTAAGCGCAGTATCAAAAGATATGGGAGGATGTATGATTGGCAACATCAATAAAGAGAGTTTATCGCAGTCATTAAATATACCGGATAACTGCACAATAGAATTTGTTATAGCTCTTGGATTCCCAAAAGAAAAAATAATACTTAAAGAGATAAATAATGGTGATGATATTAAGTATTACAGAGATAGTGAAGGTAATCACTATGTTCCTAAACGTAAACTTACAGATATAATAATCAGCAAATAATAGAATCTATGACAAAAGATGAAGAATTTATGGAGCATGCGCTCCAGCTTGCTAAAAACGCATATTTAAAAGATGAAATACCTGTAGGAGCGGTTATAGTAAAAGATAACGTAATAATAGCATCAGGCTCAAATGAGAACCGAGAAAAAAAAGACGCTACAATGCATGCGGAGATTATTGCAATAAAAAATGCGTCGCGATATTTAAACAATGAAAGACTTACAGGATGCGATATATATGTAACAAAAGAACCATGCGCCATGTGCGCCGGCGCAATAATCCATTCAAGGATCAGGCGTGTAATAATTGGAACAGAGGATATAAAATACGGCGCATGCGGCACAGTATTTAATATTTGCGGCAACAGCATGATGAACCATATACCGGAGATTAAATTTGGCGTACTTAGGGATATGGCATCTCTGACCCTGAAAGAATTTTTTCAGGGGAAAAGAAAAAGCAACTTCTAACTTTAACTCACTAAAAAATCTGCAGAAACACCCTCTTTTAATTTTAAAAGAACAAGCGGTATAGATTGAATTTTCTCTAAATCACCTTTTTTATTAATTTTTGTTATAATTTGAATAGAATGCGGTACAATCTTCTCATGGCTAAATTTTAGAGTAAATTCAATATGATTTCTTTTCCCCATTTCACTTTCAATATATTTAGGCCAAAAATGATAATAACCCTTTGTTGCTGTTGTTGCTATATATGGATTCTTCCAGCTCATATCCATCATTTCAGCATTTTTGTTGTTATATAAAAGCGTTACTTCAATATCGGGTATCATTGACAGTGTTGTCTCTTCAAGTACTTCACCCATAAGATAGGGCATTAATCCTGAAAGATTTTCCATTTCTATTTTAGTAGCTTCCGTATCGGTTGATCTTCTTTCGGAAAAAACTTTTATTGCTTCATATGTTAAAAATAATATATCTGTCTGTTCCTGATATTTTAACATCGGATCTATTCTGGTATGTATAATCCCTCTTTCACCTGTAACATATCTTGGGGGAACACGGTTGAGGACATAGGCAATTATATCGCTCCTATGGAACTTTATATTTTTAGAATTCTTTTCCTTTGTTAGAACCTCATTAACAGTATTTTCAACTATCATTTCAACAAGATTAAAAAATTTCATAATTTACAGTTTCCTCCTCTATTTTTTTTAAAGCATATATCCAATACTTCAACAATATCATCTGTAGTATAAAATGTCAGCCCTTTTTTTACATATTTTGGAATATCGTCTAAATCTTTTTTATTGCCTAAAGGAATTATTATATGTTTAATATTAGCCCTTTTTGCTGCAATAACTTTTTCTTTTATTCCTCCTACAGGCAGAACTTTTCCTGAAAGCGTAAGCTCTCCTGTCATTGCAAAATTATTCTTTGCCATAAGACCTGTTATCATGGAATAGATTGATGAAGCTATTGTAATGCCGGCAGAAGGTCCGTCTTTAGGAGTTGCCCCTGCAGGCACATGGACATGTATTAAGAAGTTGTCAAAAATTTCTCTTGCTTTTTTATTATCCTGTAAATGATGATTAATAAAAGTATAGGCAATATTTGCAGATTCCGTCATAACATCGCCAAGCTGCCCTGTAAGTTTAAGGTCGGAATTACCCTTACCCTTTACAGCAATAGACTCAATTGTAAGTGTTGCTCCCCCGAATGAGGTCCAGGCAAGCCCTGTAACAATTCCGGGCTTATTTATTAAAAGCTTTTCATCTTCATTATAAATATCTGTTCCAAGATATTCTCTAATCTGCTTATCGGTAAGATACCCTTTTGGAATGGGCTTATTCTTTGCAACCAAAGTTGCGGTTTTTCTGCATATCTTTTCAATATTTCTTTCAAGATTTCTAACGCCTGCTTCTCTTGCCCACCCATTTATAATGGATAGATAACCGTTTTTATCTATCTTTACTTTATCCTTTTCAAGTCCATGAATTTTAATCTGTTTTGGGAGTAGATACTTCCGCGCAATCTCGTACTTCTCCATAGCTATATACCCTGATAGACGGATAACCTCCATTCTGTCGGCAAGCACCTGAGGTACAGTATCAAGGGTATTAGCTGTTGTTATAAAGAGTACATTTGAAAGGT
The DNA here is from genome assembly GCA_009787025.1 of Spirochaetota bacterium. GTDB lineage: Bacteria > Spirochaetota > UBA4802 > UBA4802 > UBA5550 > WRGT01. Next base: position 10,657 of record WRGT01000056.1, on the reverse strand, counting down.
CAAACGGAAGATCAATGTAGTAATCTCTAAATTCTACATTTTGCTCAGGGTCAAGAACCTCAAGAAGAGCGGATGCAGGATCGCCTTGGTAGCTTTGTCCCATCTTATCAATTTCATCAAGCATAAAAACAGGATTATTTGTCTTAGCAATTTTTAGTCCTTGAATTATTTTTCCCGGCATTGCTCCGATATATGTTTTTCTGTGACCTTTAATCTCGGCTTCATCTCTCATGCCGCCAAGTGACATTCTAAAAAATTTTCTATCAAGGGCTGTGGCAATAGATTTCCCGAGGGATGTCTTTCCCACACCGGGAGGTCCTACCAAGCATATAATAGACCCTTTAGCATGAGGTTTAATCTTTCTAAGGGCAATGAATTCCAGTATGCGCTTCTTCACATCTTCCAGACCATAGTGATCTTTATTAAGAATCTTTTCAGCTCTGTCAAGATCAATAGAATCAACACTGGACTTATCCCATGGAATTGAAAGAACCGTATCAATATAATTTTTTGATACGGAATATTCAGATGACGATGGGTCTAAAAAAACAAATCTATCAAGCTCTTCAACAATTCTATCATTAACTTCCTGTTTAAGTTTCATCTCCTCAAGGCGTTTACGCATAGATTTTACTTCTGAGTTTTTTTCGTCATCGTCAAGTCCAAGCTCAACCTTTATAGCCTTTAACTGCTCGCGAAGAAAAAACTCTTTCTGCTGCTTATCAATCTTTTCGCCGATTTGATGCTGGATTTTTTTCTGAACATCAGCAACCTCCATCTCCTTATGAAGAAGATGCAAGACTTTTCCGAGTCTGCTCCTTACATTAATAGTTTCAAGGACTTCTTGATATTCATGTTTTTCAATATTAAGCAGAGATGTTACAAAATCTGCAATCTTACCGGGCTCTTCAACATTAAGCATAGTAAGTTTCATCTCTTCGGTAAAAAGCGGATTATTATCAGAGAGCAGTTTTAGCTGAGAAAGGACCTCTCGTGTATATGCCTTTATCTCAATTTTGTTTTTTTTATCTATTATATCATCAAGGTATTCTACATTAGCTTGAAGATTTTTTTTCTTTTCTATTATATCTTTTATTCTAAACCTTTTTATACTGTTTATTAAAACATTTACTCCTTCATCAGGAAGATTAATTCTTTTCAATATTCTTACTGCCGTCCCATAGGCATAGAGATCTTCAAAATTAATTTCACCCTTATCATCATCTTTTATCAACACAAGCCCCATAATTCTTGATTCACTGATAACGCGATCAATTATTTTAGCAAATCTGCCGTGTGATATTATCAGAGGCGTAACAATTCCCGGGAAAATAGGACGATAACGGATTGGTATTAAATAAAGCTGCTCCGGGAGAACATGATCTACAGAAATAAGATCTCTATCAATAATATCAGCATCTATTGTAAATTCATGTCCTTCATTCGCCATATTATCTATTATCATAAAGAATTCTCCAAATTAACCATAAAAAGCTATTAGACAATTAAGCAGTCAATAATCAAGGATTTTTTGTTATTTAAGCAAATTATGATTTTTAATTTTAAGAAATTTAAGATGCCATTTTTTAAATAATATCTCCTGTATTCTTTATTTAAAGTAAATATTCATTTATTAAATTTTGAATCTGCAATATTTTAACTGATAATTTCTTATTGACAGATTTTTTTTAATGCTTAAAAAGGATATAAGAAAAAAGATGTGGAGAGTTATTGTGGATTCAGTTATCGGATATACAGATATAAAGTATATAAAAAATGTCAATGCAAGTAACAAATTTGATGCAATTGAAGAATTGGTAAAAGTATTTGACGGTACTAATCTATGTAATGATATAGATTCTCTTATTAATGCTCTCAAAGAACGTGAAGCTATTATGAGTACCGGTATTGGAGCCGGAATAGCTATTCCTCACGCAAAGATTTCAACAGTAACAGAGATGGCATTTGCAATTGGAGTATCTAAAAGAGGGATAGATTTTGATTCTATGGACGGATACGCTGTTAATCTTATTATTTTAGTAATTGCCGGAGAGAAACAGCATAAGGATTATCTTAGACTTCTTTCTAACATTATGGCAATACTAAAAAAAGAACCTGTAAAAGAAAAAATTATCAATGCAGTGTCTTCCGAAGAGATTCTTAATATACTAAAAGACCAGACATAACATTTAATTTAAGCTTATTTTATTGAGGAAAAACGTGTTATGCTTACAATTACAGATATACAAATGGCCGTGAATAAAATTGCTCCGCAATACCCTATACGTCAAGTACATCTTTTCGGTTCATATGCTGAAGGGAACGCTACAACAAACAGCGATGTTGATGTTATTGTCGAATTTAAGAATAGACCTGTAACGCTTTTAGATTTCTGCGGCTTTCAACAGGAGCTTTCAGAATTACTTAAAGCAGATGTGGATATTTTAAAATCACCGCTATCAGATGCGACGAAAAAAAATATGTCAATTGAAAAAGTGGTATGTTTATATGGTTGACATGAATAAGAAATACGAAGCCATTGATATGCAAATTGTATGGGACACAATTCATGTTAGCATTGTAGAGTTGAAAAATAAATTACCTGTTTAATCAAGCAGTCAGGCTTTGTCCTTTGTGCGCTCCAAATAGGAACTGATTTTATTATGCCGCCCCGTTGTGGTAAGTCGGCGGGCAGCGACAGAAAACCGAACAAAAAAATTATAAGCCTACAAACAAATTTGTTGACCCTTTACAAATATTATAGCGCAAATGATTCATCATTGATTACTATTTGAAAGAATAACTCTATGTAAACTACTATATTTATATTAGGCAAGATATTTAATAAAGAGGAAAATAAATGGCTGATCGAGAATACAACTTTAATGATATAGAGAAAAAGTGGCAAAAAATCTGGGAAGAGAAAAAAAGTTTTCTTAGCAGAGTTAATAAGAGTAAGCAGAAGTTTTATCTTCTTGAGATGTTTCCTTATCCGTCCGGCCGCATACACATGGGGCATGTGCGTAATTATACAATAGGAGATATTGTTGCCCGCCATAAAAGGATGAAAGGCTTTAATGTTTTACATCCGATGGGCTGGGATTCATTTGGTCTCCCTGCGGAAAATGCCGCTATAAAAAACAATACCCCTCCATTTAAATGGACATCTGAAAATATAGAGAATATGAAGGAACAGCTAAAAAGACTTGGTTTTTCATACGACTGGTCATGTGAGATAGGAACGTATAAACCGGATTATTATAAATGGAACCAGTGGATATTTATAAAAATGCTTGAAAAAGGTTTAGCATATAAAAAGGTTTCGTCAGTCAACTGGTGTCCCGATTGTATGACGGTTTTAGCTAATGAACAGGCAGAGAATGGAGTATGCTGGAGATGCGATTCCGAGGTTGTTCAAAAGGAGTTGGAGCAGTGGTTTTTTAAGATTACGGATTATGCAGAAGACCTCCTTGCCGGACATAATGAGATAGAAGCGAATTGGCCTGAGCAGGTTATTACAATGCAGAGAAACTGGATAGGCCGCTCAACAGGGGTAAAGGTAAACTTTAAACTTGAATCAGGCGAAGACTTCCCAATATTCACAACAAGACCTGATACGGTATTCGGCGTAACATTTATGGTTATTGCTCCCGAGCATCCGCTCCTTAACAAAATATCAGACCCTAAAGTACAGGAATTTATCAAAAAAGTAAAATCCCAATCTATGATTGATAGAACCTCTGAAGATAAAGAGAAGGAGGGTATTGATACCGGGCTAAAGATTATTAATCCGTTTAACGGAGAGAGAGTTCCCCTATATGTCGGTAATTTTGTTTTAATGGGTTATGGAACAGGGGCTATTATGGCAGTACCGGGGCATGATGTCAGAGACTTTGCATTTGCTAAAAAATATAATCTCCCCATAAAGATTGTTATAGATATACCGTCATCTCCGCTTAAATTAGAAGAGATGAAAACTGCCTATACTGATGAAGGCGTATGTGTAAACTCAGGTGAATTTACAGGAATGAACAACCTTGAAGCAATAGAAAAGATTGCAGAATATGCCGAGAAGAACTCTATCGGCAAAAAGATGATAAACTACAGGTTAAGAGATTGGGGAATATCCCGTCAAAGATATTGGGGATGCCCCATACCTATAATCTACTGCGATAAATGCGGAGAGATACCTGTACCTGAGAAAGATCTCCCTGTTATTCTTCCTACTGATGTGGACTTTAAGGGTGATGCACATTCTCCGCTTACAAGAATGCCTGAATTTATTAATACGACATGTCCCCATTGCGGAGGAAAGGCAAGGCGTGAAACCGATACTATGGATACATTTGTAGATTCATCATGGTATTATGCGCGCTTTACATCTCCTGACAGCGAAAATATTTTCGATAAAGAAAAGGCAGATTACTGGATGCCTGTTGATCAATACATTGGCGGGATTGAACATGCCGTAATGCATCTGCTGTATGCAAGATTTTTCTCAATGATACTTTACGATTTAGGTTTATTAAATAATAGAGAACCATTCACAAAACTCCTTACACAAGGGATGGTTATTAAAGACGGCGCTAAGATGAGTAAATCAAAGGGGAATGTTGTTGACCCCGATGAGATAATACAAAAATACGGAGCGGATACTGTAAGACTCTTTATGCTCTTTGCTTCACCGCCGGTAAAAGACTTGGAATGGTCGGATAAAGGCGTTGAGGGGAGTTTCAGATTTTTAAACAGGATATGGAGATTTATGCAGAAGCATAGAGAACTATATATTAAAGATTACTCCATAAATCATGAACAGTTAAGCATTGAACAGAAGAGACTCCGCATTGAACTTCATAGAACCATTAAATTGGTAAGTCACGATATTGAAGAAAGAATGCAATATAACACTGCTATTGCAAGGATGATGGAGTTAATAAACGCACTCTACTCTATCCCGGAAGATGAACTCTATACGGATACCGGAAAGAATGTATTCTCTGAAATAGTTGATAAATTCCTTCCTTTGTTAAATCCGATTGCCCCTCACTTTACCGAAGAGCTATGGGAGACCTTTGGCAATAAAACCCTGCTGGCAGATTCGGAATGGCCTGCATTTGATGAAAAATTAACTGTCCGCGATGAGATAGAGATAGTGTTTCAGATTAATGGAAAAATTAAGTCTAAAGTTAATGTATCTTCTGATATTACCGAAGATGAAATGAAAAAGATGGCTTATGAGAATCAAAAGATATCCGAACTGATTGCAGGGAAGGAAATAGTTAAGGTTATTGCAGTTCAAGGCAAACTTGTTAATATTGTAATTAGATAATGCTCACTCAAAGGCGAAGATTGCGCGTGAGAATTTGTAGAAAATGAATATCAGGAAAGATATATGAAGATAGTAATTGCATCCGACCATGCAGGTTTTAGATTAAAAAAAATTCTAAAAGAACATTTCTCCGAACATGAATTTATTGATGTAGGAACATATTCTGAGGAGTCATGCGACTATCCAGATTATGCAATTTTAGCAGGGGAAAAGGTTGTTTCCGGAGAGGCAGAACTGGGTATTGTAATATGCGGAACAGGTATAGGAATATCTATTGCCGCAAATAAGATAAAGGGTATTAGAGCTGCTTTATGCTTTAATGAATATATGGCTGATATGTCAAGAAGGCATAATAATGCAAATGTCCTTGCGCTTGGGGCAAAGGTTATTGACGAAGATCTTGCAATACGCATTACAGATACATGGCTAAAGTCTAAATTTGAAGAGGGACGCCATGAAAGGAGGATCCAAAAAATAGTAAAAATTGAATTATTGAAATGATTTTGCCGATAAATTATCTATGAAGAATAGATATGTAAAAATAATAACTTTGATATTTGCCGCACTGCTTACAGCTCAGATAAGAGATGCAATTGATACAATGGTAATTACGGATTTCCCGTCTAACTCTCTCCATAATGTAGAAAAAAAATTTATGCCTGATAATACATCAGGTTATTTTATAAATAATATAAATTACTCAAATGTTAAAGATACTCTGTTAACCGACCTGCTCTTAAAATTTGATAAAGAGTCTGATAAATACATAAAAGACGATTCTAAAAAATACAATATATACTCTGCAAATTATCAGTTTGTAAAAAATGGTATCGGCGCAGGATCTGCATCATTCTTCAAAAGCGACCATGTAGTTATGATTAATTCTTCAGAGGGTCTATGGCTGGGTAATTTTGAAGACCTTGGTTCATTCAATATTGAGTTTAGATTTAAACCTGCTGAACTAAAGAATGGAAGTACACTCTTTTCGATTATTGGATATTTTTCCGGTGTAAAAAAAGGGATAGATATAGTAATAAAAAATCAAAATGTTTATGTATATCTGTACAATATGTTTAGAGCAACAGACGGTAAATTAAACAGCGCTTCCTTAGCAAAAGGTTCTAAGATAAAAACCGGAGAGTGGTATCATTTTAGTTTAAGCTTTGATAGAAAAAGCGGCAAGCTGACAAAAATAATCAATGGAAACGAAGAGGATGTGGTATATATGACTGCAACAGGAAAAGCCTTCAGCGATGTATATACGCCTCTATTCGGTTATGTTGATGATACGGATGGTGCGCATAAAGGGAGCGATCTCCCCTTTGCTGTTATAGGTAAAAACTATAAAGGACTAATTGATGAATTTAGAATATCGTATAAGAGTTACAGCGAATTAAAAAACAGTACGGATATTGCCGTAAGTAAATATAAAGGGTCGGAGTATGAAGGGAGGATTCCTTACAACAGAGAGGGGATAATTACAAGTCCTGTTACGCAGCTTCCATCTACCGGGACTGCAATTACCGACTTTTCATGGGAAGAGATAATAAATCCGGGAACATTTATATGGATGGAATTTAGGATAGCTGATAAATTTTTTGATGAAAAAGATGATACTTTAAAATGGTATAAAATCAACACAAAACAAAAAAATATATACAGAACGAAAGATGAAAATGGAGATTTTCTGTACGGAAAATATTTTCAGTGGAGAGCTCATCTCGTTGCTTCTCCTGAGGGTTATAATTCTCCGGTCTTAAAAAAGATAACTGTAAAATATAGAGTGAACAGACCGCCTGTTATACCTTTATTCTTTGAGGTCGCAGAGGCAGGCGATAAATATATTACCCTAAGATGGAAGAAAAATGTTGAAGCTGATTTAGGCGGATACAGAATATATTATGGAACAAAGAAGGGTTCCTATGACGGCATAATATCTGTAATAGACGGCGCAAAAATCAATAATAAGACGGTTAAAGGGGATTATGTATATGTTAAAATAGATAATTCCGTAATTGAAGAGAACAAAAACTTTGACACGCGGAATGTACTCCTTTACCCATATATTAAAAACACAGTCCTATACTATTTTGCCGTTACAGCTTACGATACGTACAAAGAAGGCACAGTTTACAACCATGAATCCGACCTATCATCATATATTGAAGCAAGACCATTTGCCGGGAGCGACATAAAACCCGAATTATGATTCTTCGGCTATTTATTAGTACGCCAGTTTCTATTGATATAAATGCCCTACGACAAAATCCCCCCATTAAGAAAATCAAAAAAAATTAAAATTTCGCAAAAAATTTTTATCTGATGCTTCACACAGTCGTTTATATTATATATCAACTGTGTGAAGGTGTTAATGAAATCTAACAAAGAAACGAACATATTAAACAATCAGTTACATACCTCGCCATTGCAGGCGCTTCAACCCGTTTAGTATAGATTGTGCAACCTGCGCGTGGCAATCCAACGGAATAATTTATGCCGCTTTCAAAGAACATTTGATGTAACCGCCTGACATGGCAAAACCATAATTTCTACAAGATTGGCCATGATACACATTGATTTTCAGGATTACACTTCAAATTTACTCATACTCAAAAAAATCAAAAAAAGTTAAAAAAACGCAAAAAAATTTTCATCACGCACCGGTTTCAATCGTTTACAGTATATATAAACGATGAGAAGGTGTAAATGAAACCTGACAAAAAAGCCAACAGAAAATACAGGGACAGCGTTTTTAGGCACCTCTTTAACAATGAACACGCAAGCCTTGAGCTGTTAAATGCTATCGAAAATACTAATTATACGGACATATCTATGATTACAATAAATACCGTCAGGGACGTGTTTTTTGCAGTCGCACAAAATGACGTATCGTTTAACTTTAAAAAGAAAGTAGTGATACTCATAGAGCACCAGTCAACCATAAATGAAAATATACCTGTAAGATTTATGGCAGAAGATATTAGAAAAGAGATAGGAATTAGAAATTTGCCCGGCTTTAAGGATAGCAAGATCTTTCTATTCATCGATGGTGCTCTGTCTTTCGGAGAGTTTATTTTTATCTATATAATACATAAAAAATTTGGTGAACGATTGGCTGAGGTGTCGGCTATAAAGGCACTTTATTTCGATATAGAGAAAGGGCTTTATGAGAACGATGAGCGTTATTATTGCATTTTATTGTTAGATAGGTCCAGAGAGATTGGGATCAAATTTGAATTTTTGAGTTTTAATTTAGAGGATACTCAAAAAGAATTCTTGGAAATTGAAACGATATATAATACAAAAAGAGATTTAGAGATAAAGAAAAAAAGAAAATCAGATTTAATAAAAACAATAATATTGATACCCGTCGCTATAGTTAGTTTAATATTATGTTTTTTTACAAATGGGTGGTTCTTGTCAATTTTTTCTGCAATCTTTTCATTATCTGCTCTTTATATTTGCCAACTAAAAAGAATATTGGGTAAATGAATTTTGTATCTCAAAAAATAATCAAAGATGTACACGGGTAAAATAACATGTTAGAAAAAGAACTATTAAGACAGAGATCATTGGATATAGAGTTTCCAAAGGAATTAAATAAGAAAGGAACAATAAAAGAGTTTGAAGAGTTAATGAAATTTAACGATAACGAAATCCCAATAGGTGAAGTAAATTTTTTAGATTATCCGGATTTAACTTAATAAAAATCGGGAGTTAATGCTTAAAGTTTGTGAAAAACATACAAAAAATACAATTAATTCGGCGTAAATGAGGGAGATAAAAATATTTAATTCTAACCGATAATTATGATTATTTACCAGCAATAGCACAACCGCAAAAAAATGCCTCGATCATAAGTTCTAAAGATTGTTGCGTATAAGTTCGATATTCAAAATTGTATCTCAGTAAATTAGTAAAAACTATAATTTTTTTATGATGATCTTGATTTTTTAAAACTTTTTTATATTCGTATCCGGCTTCCTTTAATATCCGAGGGAAAAAAATTCCTAAAGCAATTTTCTCATTAATATTAAATCCTTTTGGCATATTTTTGATTAAATGAACAGGGTGCCTGCGTAAAAACCAATAAAGTTCGTATCCATAAATCTTATCAGCGTTAACGTGCTTTATATCTTGAAAATCTTTGAGTCTGGCAATATCAGCAAAATAATCAAGAATGAACATTTGAAAACTTTCTTCGTCAATATAAACACTATCTTCCAATTTAAGATTCTTTATAACTGTAACTGTATCATCCCATAAAGATTTAAAGCGACTATGTATTTTATCTTCAGTGAAATACTTTAAGAGAAACTTGTACTTTTCATCTTTAAAAAAAATAAATTCACCCATGTTTATTTATACTCGATAATATCTTTAAATAGCTGACTTTTTGTAAATTCATCTGTTGCTTTAGAATCACGTCTCTGTTTATGAATACCGTAATTTTCTGCATCATTTTTTGAACGTGACATTTTGAAGCCACTATTTTTTAATTTTTTTATGAAACGATCAGCCGCACCTTTAGAATCTTCATCTATCACTTAAAACCCCTAAAATTTTTTATTTATTTTTATAATATCACATTATTATAAAGGTCTATTTCTGTTGTCAATATTTTTTAAAAACTTATGATTTTAAATAAGTCTTTTTTGTTTCTTATCGACTCTTTATTATATAAATATAAATAATAGAAAAGTAATTATAAATAAATTTTAAAAAAAATAAAAAGATTAAGTAAAAAAGGCTATGCAACTTTTGTCGCAAAGGTGCGGGAATACGAGAAAAAGAAACCGCTTGAAGAAGCAATAAAATCAGCAGTAGAATATTGCATAAAAAAAGCTATATTGGCAGATTTTTTTAAGAAGAATGCACAGGAGGTAATAAAAATGCTGACAATTGAATACACATTAGAAGACGCCATTGAATTTGCCCGTGAAGATGGCATGGAGAAAGGCATACAAAAAGGTATGGAAACAGGCATGGAAAAAGGTATGGAAACAGGCATGGAAAAAGGTATGGAAACAGGCAAAAAAGAAGGTATAAGAGAAGGAAAAAAAGAAGGCCTAAACTATGCGCTTAAACTTATGGCGCAGGGTTTATCATACGAGGAAATTAAAAAGAAAGTAGAGAAAGAATCGAAGAAAAAACATTAAAAGACAATGCTCAAAGGCAATGTTCAACGCTCAATGTTCAACGCGCAATGAGTAAAAATCATCGCGCGCTGTTGACGCAGGAAAAGCAGGCGATTTGCCGTGTCACCGCGAGCCGTATTTCGTAGGGGGCGGATATTATCCGCCCCCTACGAAACTTAACCGGTACAAC